>JAXDQN010000462.1:0-4856 GCA_034667865.1 Gammaproteobacteria bacterium | reverse complement strand
ACGGTGCCGGCCCAGAGCTTCTGCGATCCCACGCGGGCGGAGTTGATGGCGGCCGCGCGCAGCATCCCCGGCGTCTGCGCGGTGTTGCTGTCCAAGCGGTCGCTCTTGATGACTCTGACACCCTCATTGCGCCAATCAGGCTGCTGCTTCATATTGACCCCGCATGACGTCAAGCACCCCCAAATGGACCATCGCCGCACCCGTGTTTGCGGGCGCGATTCTACTGGCCGCGGTCCTGGACTTTAACATGGGCGGATTGCTGGTCGCATTCGTGGCGCTTGTGTGGTGGATCTATTCACCACCGTGGTGCCATAGCCGCGGTAAGATTCGGCATTGCCTTGTTGGGAGAAATAATGAAGCACTTTCTGTTCGCATCGGCGGCTGTTGCCATGCTGCTGAGCGCCGGCAACGCATGGGCCGACAAACTTCGCATCATCAGCTGGGCCGACTACGTACCGGCCGACCTGATTGCCGCTTTCAAAAAAGAAACCGGTATCGACGTCGAGGTGACTCTCTCCAACAATGAGGAGATGATCTCCAAGCTGCGTGCCACGGGGGGCGCCGGTTACGATCTCGCGCAGCCGTCACAGGATCGCATCACGGCTGCACAGCGCGATTTCGGAATTTACAAAGCCATCGACCTGAGCAAGGTGAAGCTCGAGCAATTCCAGCCTGAATTCTTGGACATCGCCCGCAAGAACACCACCTTGGATGGCAAAGTCTACGGCCTGCCCTATCTTTGGGGCACCGACGGCCTGGTGGTCAACAGCAAGCGAACCAAAATTGTGGACTACCCGGACCTGTGTCGCGGCGACCTCAAGGGCAAGACGGCGGTTCGATTGAAGCGCCCCACATTAATGGCCTTTGCCTTCGCGGCCGGCAAGGACCCTTTTGCGCTGTACGCAGATCCTAAAGCCTACGCGGCCTTGATGGATCAGGTGGGCGCCACCCTGATTGCCTGCAAGCCGACCTTCAAATTCTTCTACGACAACAAGGATCAGTTGTTGAACGGATTTCGTTCCGGCGAAGTGAGCGCCGCCATGATGTGGGATACCGGCGGCTGGACTTTGAGCCGCGAGAATCCCGACATTCAATTCGTGGTGCCGAAGTCCGGCGCCTTGGGCTGGCTGGATACCTTCGCCCTGCCGGCACGCGGCAAAAACGACGCAGCGGCTTATGCGTGGATCAATTTCACCATGCGCCCCGAGAACGCCGCGAAGGTCATCAAATCGGTAGGCAGCTTCTCCGCCGCGAAAGACACCAACGCACTCATCGATGCGAAGCTCAAGGCACAGTTTGCGGCCGCTTTTCCCAACGGCGATTTGAAATCCATTCATTGGTATCCGGCCATTCCGTCCGGATTGGAAGAGCTGCAAGGCCGGGTGCTGGACCGCGTCAAGGCCGCGAATTGAGCACTCCGGATCTCGCCGCCGCGGCGGTGGTCAAACGCTTTGCCGATCATGTCGCCGTGGATTCTCTGTCCTTCGCGGTCGAACGCGGCAGCTTTTTTTCAATCCTGGGACCTTCGGGCTGCGGCAAGACCACGTTGCTGCGAATGATCGCCGGCTTCATCGCGCCGGATGCGGGCGACATTGAGATCGGCGGCAAGAGTATGCGCGGCATCGCGCCGAACCGAAGGCCCGTGAACATGGTGTTCCAGCAGCTGGCGCTGTTCCCGATGATGTCGGTGGGCGAAAATGTCGCCTTCGGATTGGCGCGTCGCGGCGTGGCGCGCGCGGAGCGCACCAAGCGCAGTCATGCCATGCTCGAACGCGTCGGCCTCCTCGCCGCGGCGGACAAGCGCGTCGATGAGCTGTCGGGCGGCCAACGCCAACGCGTCGCCATCGCGCGCAGCCTGGTGCTGGAACCGACCTTGCTGCTGTTGGATGAACCGCTCGGCGCGCTGGATCTGAAACTGCGCGAGCACATGAAGATCGAGCTAAAACAGCTGCAGGCGGCCTTTGGCACCACCTTTGTCTACATCACCCACGATCAATCGGAGGCACTGGTGCTCTCCGATCACGTCGGGGTGATGAATCAAGGCCGATTCGAGCAGTTGGGCACGCCGCAGGATCTATATTACCGACCGCAAACGCCGTTCGTGGCGGGCTTTGTGGGCGCCAACAATCGCGTGGTCGGACGCGCGACCCGGCGCGACGGCGCGGTCACCCAGGTTGCAACCGCAGACGGCTGGGTACTGCAGGCGTTGCAGCACGGCGCCAGCAACGTCGGTGATGCGGTGGAAGTATTCGTGCGCCCCGAAATTGCCACCTTGGCCCGCAACCCCTCTGAATTGCCGTCCGGCCAGCCCGCGCACGCAGGCGAGGTACAGAGCGTGCTGTTCGATGGCGCGAACTCGGCGGTGCTGTTGCAGGAGGAGAAGACTCGACGCGAGTTTCGGATTGCCCTGCCGCAGACCGGTCAATTTTCCGATTTGAAACCGCACGAGAAAATTGCCTTCAGCTTCGATCCATCGCGGGCGGTGTGTTTTCCGGCCCGCGCCGGCGCCGCGGGTCAAGATGACTGAAGGATCGGTCGGCAAGCACTGGCAAATGCGGCTCGCCTTAGGGTTGCTGTTGGCGCCGGCATTGCTCTGGCTGCTTGCACTGATCGTACTTCCGCACGTCGATTTGGCGGTGTTGTCGCTGCGGGAACGCATTGCACCGCGCCACTATGCAGCCAGCCTGGCGCAATACCGGACTTTTTTTGCGGAACCTTTGTACTGGCATGTATTCGTCCGCACCGCCGTCATGTCGCTGATTGCAACATTTCTGACCCTGCTGCTGGCCTTTCCCATTGCATGGATCATCGCGAAGATCGCCAAAGGTCGCGCCGGGTCGCTGCTGTTCATCGTGTGCCTGATTCCATTTTGGGTCAGCGAAACGGTGCGCACGCTGGGCTGGATGATTCTATTGCGGGAGTCGGGTGTGCTGCCGTTGATTTTGGTCAAACTGGGTCTCACCGATGTGCCGGTGGAGTTGTTGTATCGGGACGCCACCATCCTCGTCGGCCTGGTCTACACCTCGCTGCTGTTCATGGTAGTGCCCCTGGTATCGGCGCTCGAGAGTCTCGACAATTCATTGATCGAAGCGGCCTATGATCTGGGCGCCAACGGCTTTGCGGTGCTGCGCAAGATCGTCATTCCGCACGCCGCGCCCGGCATCACTGCCGGATGCATCGTGGTGTTCATGCTGACGCTGGGCAACTACCTGACCCCCACGCTGCTCGGCGGCAAGAATTCGCAGTGGTTCACCGAGCAGATCTATACGCAATTCATCACCCGGTTCAATTGGGAACAAGGCGCCGCATTCGGTTTTCTGCTGTTGGGGCTCTCGACCGCGATGGTGGTGATCGGACTGCGCGTCAGCGGTCAGCAGTTTGGCGAAGTGATGCGGCGCACGTGATTCCTTCGCTGCCTCGTCCGATTTGGCTGCGGGTCGGCACCGTAGGTTACCTGCTGGGATTTCTGCTGTTTTTGTTTCTGCCGCTGATCGTAGTTGGCGTATTCGCCTTCAACGACGCCCCTTATCCGGCTCCGCCGTGGCGCGGCTTCACGCTCGACTGGTTCTTGGGGAATGCGGCGGTTGGGCGCACCGGCCTGTTCGCCGACAGCGAACTGCTCGGCAGCATGTGGACCAGTTTCGCGGTGGCGCTGTGGGTCACCGCGCTGTCCACCCTGCTCGGCACCAGCAACGCCTTCCTCTTGGAGCGCGGCAACTTTCGCGGCAAGCAGACGCTGTCGGTGTTGATGCTGGCGCCGCTGGTGATCCCCGGCGTGATTCTGGGAATTTCCATACTGGCATTCGCCAGCCGCATCGCTGAATTCGCCGACGACACGCTGGGATTGGAATGGGATTTCTTGCGCCCCGGACTGCCGCTGGTGGTGCTGGGGCAATTTTCGTACATCGCCACCATTGCCACTCTGACCATCAGCGCGCGGCTGCGACGCTTCGACCGCACCTTGGAGGAAGCGGCCCTTAATCTGGGCGCATCACGGGCTGCGGTGTTTCGCACCATTCTAGTGCCGTACCTGCGGCCCGCACTGCTGGGCTCCGCCGGCATTTCCTTTCTCATGTCATTCGCAGACTTCAACACCACGTTGATGTTGGTCGGCTCGGACTCGCCGCTCACCGTCACCATGTATGCGCGCATGCGCGAGGGTGCGAGTCCCGTGCTCAACGCGGTGAGCTTGTTCCTGATGGTTGCATCGGCGCTACTGGCGCTGACGTTGTTGCGGCGCTCACGTCCATCACGTGGCTGACGCCTGAAATACTAGATTTCTAGGCATTTGCGCACGACCGCCGCTCGGTCGCAAAACAATTTTGCGATCGCGAAACGCAACTATGGCGGCAATTGTCGCTACAACCAGACGCTCCCCGAAGTAACCGCGACGCTGTAACTCAGCACCTATGCATAGAACAATCACATAACGAGGATACTTCTATGCGCTCGCTTCAAATGATCAACGCGTACACGAATGCGCGCCGCTGGCTGCCTGCCGCGGCTTGCGCTCTGTTGTTGACGGCCTTGAGTGCCTGCGGCGGCGGCGGCGCAGCAACCATGTCCACCTCGACTCCGGCCGCGGCGGCCTCGGGCTGCTCCTCCACCACTTGCGGTTCCGCGGTCATGACGATCACGGACGCGGCCGGTGACTTTCTCAGCTACAAAGTCAATTTGGTTTCGTTGCAGCTGCAGAAATCCGACGGCACCATGGTGGAAACGCTGCCGGCGACCACCGCAGTAGACTTCGTGCAGTTGATCAGCTTGAGTGAAGTGATCAGCGCCCGCCAAATTCCTCCCGGCAACTACGTGGCTGCTCAGGTGACGGTGGACTTCAGCAACGCCGCCATCATGGT
>JAXDQN010000461.1:0-5607 GCA_034667865.1 Gammaproteobacteria bacterium | reverse complement strand
GCTAGTCAGCTTCTTTGCCTCACGTTAAATACGTCGCCGCAGTTAAAAGTCGGTCGCCGCCCAAACTCTTGCCGCCGGGCGAAACGGCGCAGCATTGGAGTAGACTATGTCGGCGATGGACACCCTGCTTAGCATGAAGGTCTTTCGACAGGTCGTCGAGTCAGGCAGCTTTGTAGGGGCTGCGGAGCGATTGAATCTGTCTACGGCGATGACCAGCAAGCACCTCATGCACCTCGAGAAGCATCTGGGAACCCGCCTGCTCAATCGCAGCAGCCGCAGCTCGAGCCTTACCGAATCCGGCAAACTGTTCTTCGAACGCTGCAAGGGCATTCTTGAAGAAGTGACAGAGGCGGAATTGGCGGTCGGATCCGTGAGCGGCGTGCCGCGCGGCACGCTGCGGGTGAGTGCGCCATCCTGGTCGGCCACCCGGCTGATGGTGGATCTGCTCGCTGGCTATCGGCAACTTTATCCGGATGTCATCGTCCACATGTCGTTTGAAGACCGGTGCGTCGACATCGTTGCGGATGGCTACGATCTTGCCATACGATCAACGGCAGACGAACTTCCGGCCGGCCTGATTGCGCGTCCCATGCGGCCGATGTCGTTCGTGTTCGCGGCATCGAAGGAATATCTGAATCGTTGTGGAACTCCGCAATCTCCGGAGGATCTCGCCAACCACGACTGCGTCATGATTGGCAATAGACAGTCATGGCATCTGACCGGCCCGAACGGCCCCATCGACGCGCCGACACGAGTTGTACTTCGCTTCGAATCGATGTCGATTGCCGTCACGCACGCCGTCTGCGCCGGCATTGGAATCGCCCCGCTGCCGCGCATGGTCCTTGAAGACCCTATGTTCAAAGACGTGCTGTATCCGGTTCTGACCAAGTATCCGTTCAAGCAACGGCACATATATGCGGTCTATGTCAGTCGCAAGCACCTACCGCTCAAGATACGCACCTTCGTGGATCACTTGGTCGAGTTCTCGAAAATACCACGTCCGTGGCACGACGCCGAAACTGCTTAACACCTCATCTCGTTTCCTATCTCGAAAGGTTGCGTCAACTCAGGACTGATTGTTCACGGCAGGGCGCAAAAATACACTGGCCGCGAATGAGCGCGCTGCAAGGCATTGTCGAAAGCTGGCACGTGACACCGCTGCGGTAACTGCACAACCCATGGATAAGCTTCAAGATCTTGGGTTTCGTCTCGAGGAGGTGGCTCGCCTCTATACGAAAAGATTTGAGGAGCGGGCGCAAATACTGTCTCTTCGGCTAGAGCATTGTAAAGTGCTGATCCTGCTCGCGGAAAACGAGGGTGTCAGCCAGGCGCGCCTGTCGCAGATAAGCGAGATTGATCCTGCGCGTCTGGTGGTCATCTTGGATCGACTAGAAGCCGAAGGATGGGCGCAGCGTCGCCGGCGCCCGGGTGACCGCAGAATGCGGTCGCTTGTAATTACTGAAAATGCGGAGCCGATTATTCGGCTAATCTGGAGCGTCGTAAGCGACACATATATTGAAGCCCTGCAGGGTCTGTCCACCGATGAGATTGGGACCATGATGAAGGTGCTCGAGGGCGTTCACTCAAATCTGTTGGCCAGTAAACCGCCTGGCCCGCGCCCAGCAGACACAGACCGTAACGATGCCACCGTGCTTCGGCGGTTGAGGCTTATACGGTGAATGCAGCTAGCGGATAGCTCAACCGCTCGTCGCGATTCTTAGGACCACTTTGCCGCGCGGTGAACCCTTTTCCACACGCAACAGCGCCTCCGCCGCCCGCTCCGGCGAAAACGTCTCGTCAATGTGAGCACTCAGCACTTCTTGATCGACCAACTTTGCGAGTTTGTTCAGGCGCTCGGTGGTAACGTGCGTGGACTGCGCGAAGGCTTCGACTCCAAACTCTTTCATCAGTTCCTGACGGGGTCTTTCCAGCATCGAGACGATGCAACCACCCTTTTTTAAGACTTTATATGACCGCACGTAGGTATCACCGCCTACCGTGTCGAACACTGCGTCCACGCCGTGCATCACGTCTTCAAAATCTTGCTTTCTGTAATTGATCACCGTGTGTGCGCCCAAGGCCTTCACGTACTCGATGTTGTCGGGACCCACGGTGGTAGCCACGTGCGCCCCGAGATGCCTGGCGAGCTGTATGGCGATGCTGCCAATGCCACCGCCGCCCCCGTGAATGAGGATTTTTTGGCCGGCCGATACACGCAGGTGAACCGTCAAGGCTTGAAGCGCACTGACGCCAGCCAGCGGCAATGCGCTGGCTTTGGTGTGATCCACGGTTCGCGGCTTCGGTGCGATGCTTCCGGTCGTGCGGATGATGGCTGCCTCTGCAAACGACCCAGAAGCCCCGGTAAACGCCGGCGCCTGCCCGTAAATCTCATCGCCAACCTTGAAGTTGCTGACACCGGGGCGGATATCTTCCACTACTCCCGAAAAATCGCAGCCCAATGTGAAGGGCAACGACAGCGGCATCGTCTGCTGCAAGTAGCCTGCGCGAATCTTCCAATCGATCGGATTCACGCCTGCAGCATGAATGCGGATGAGGAGTTCGCCGGCTCGAAGCTTAGGCAGCGAAACTTCTTCGACTTTCACCGCCTTCCATCCACCATAGTTGTGGATGCGCGCTGCTCTAATCGTTTTCATCGGAGCTTTCCTCTGTTCTCTAGAACCGGCGACCCACGCCCAACGTGGTCTCTGTCGTGTTCAAGTCTTGCCCTAAATTAGTAACGAGCCGGCTCAAGTAGCGAGCTCCTTTGAACTACGAACCCAGCCTATGGGTCGCACTCGAGAGGAACAACCGGCGTTTTATAGATGCTGCATTTCTTCGGAGTGGGCAGGGCATGCAACTGGCGCAATAGCGCGTTGCAGCAGCCGCCGATGAACTCACGCCGTGAGGCTGGGATTGTCGGCATGGCCGAAAAGCCCTCTGCGCTTGATTGCATTTGCGACGGGGACGGGGACCATCGTCTCCCATAAAGGATTGTTGTTGTTAATCTTCTTCAGCACATCCCGGGAGAATATGTTGAGAATGTTCGCGTCGAATCCGACGATGCATTCAACGTAGCGATTTTCGAGCAGGTGGGCGTAGAGACTTGAAAGGCGATCTACAATCCGCACGTTCCTTGCGCTGATCAGGACACTCGAGGCGGACGGCTGGACCGACATGCCGTCCTCGCTGGACTCTACAACATACCTTGCATATGCCTCCGCCCTCATCGGGTAGATGTACAACTTGACTTCGTGTCTGAAGAGTCTCCCGAAGGATTCCAAGATTCCCCCGTCGAGGTTCTCGTAGTATTTTTCATTGAATACTTCCAGCAGGTTGTTGATCCCCATGGCGACTCCGATCATCTCCTTCGTGTAGCGCCGGAAATATGAGGCGAGCCGGTAGTACTCTGAGTAATTGGAGATGAGGACTGTAAAACCGATGTCGGCCAAGAGGTCGACACGGGAGAGAAAGTCATGAGCGTCGAGCGAACCGCCGGAGAGCAGATTATGCATGGTGATCTCCATGAGAACGACCACCTCCTTGCCCATAACCTGCGGCTCCTGCATGAACTGCGCTGTTGCGCAGTCGATCATGTCGACGTTGACGTGGGTCACGGGCCGAAAGCTGCCTCTCTCCACCAAGATCGCCTTCCTGTGGAGGACCTCGGACGGTTGCAGTACGTCTCCCTGCGGGCCAAACATCACCGCATTTGTGAGCTTGCATGCTACGAGGTGAAGCGACATCAGACGGTTATCAACCTTCGCGAAGCAATGCCCCGAGAAGCGCAGCATGTCTATCTCTATCCTATTCGACCCGAGGCTGTCCTGAAGTGACTCAATCAGTTTCCGTAGATCGGAGCGGTAATACAGGGCGCCGTAGATCAGGTTCACTCCAACGATGCCGAGGGCCTGTTGCTGCAAGACCGCATCGCCATCCCACATTCGGACATGCAACACAATTTCGCTCGGTTCGCCCATGGGTTCGGTCTGAAACCGGATGCCCAGCCAGCCGTTAGCGTCGTTCGTTCCTTCGTGGTTGCGGGTCGAAACCGTATCCGCAAAGACGAAGAAATTCGTTCGGTCGCCGCGCATCGTGGAAAGGCGCGTCACTAAGAGCTCGTATTCGTGGTCGAGCATCAGCGTCAAACGCTCCCGTGACACATATCGGGGAGCTTTTCCGTAAATGGCGTCGCTAAAAACCATATCGTAGGCCGAGATGGACTTGGCGATGGTTGCAGAAGCCCCGCCAGCCTGGAAGAACTCGCGCGCAACTTCCTGTCCGGCCCCGATCTCTGCAAACGTGCCGTACGTTGGTACATCGAAGTTAATCGTGCGTGCCTTCTGGGTGGTAGTTAAGAATTCCTTGCTCGCGTTCATGCCCGTCGCCTTGTACTTTAGTCAGATCGATAACTCGATTTTGCGGAGTCACTGTATTTCTGCCTGTTGCCGCAAACAATCGATCTCTTGTTGACGCCGCGTTTCGCGGTAGTAGAGATATGACGTCACGCATGACGCGGCTCCGATCATTTCCTCACGTGAAACGCCGCATCAACAAGCCACGCGTTGTGCGGTTCGCCGACGCAAAATAGACTGCGCTCATGAGCAGTCTGCCTGGGCACGGTGATTGAGTGAAGGCTACGCAAGCTCTACGTGACGCGGGGCAAAGCCTCTGGCTCGACAACATTCCGCACGACTTTCTGAATGGCGACACGCTGGCGCATCAAATTCAAGGCCTGTCGGTGACAGGTCTCACGTGCAACCTTGCAATCTTGGGCAACGCATTCAGGCGCAGCGCCGCCATTGACACGTTGGCGTTCGTTGCCGCGCGTGGCAATGGTCGATCGCCCGAGGAGATGTTTGTCGAAGTCGCTCTGGCGGACATCACGGCCGTCGCCGATTTATTTCGGCCGATTTACGAGCGAACCTCCGGCCTGGATGGTTGGGTGTCATTCGAGAGCTCACCTCTGTTGGCGGATGACCCAAAGGCGGCAATCGCGAAGATAAAGCTATTGCATGCACGCATCGATCGACCAAACGTATTCATCATGATTCCAGGTACAGAGGCGAGGTTGCCGGTCATTGAGGAAGCGGCCTTTGCCGGTGTGCCTCTCAATGTCACGCTGCTGTTCTCTCAGGAACAATATTTTGCCGTAACAAAGGCGTGGCTGCGCGGGATCGAACGGCGGATCGGTGCCGGATTAAATCCGAATGTCGCGTCGGTCGCGTCACTGTTCGTCAATCAATGGGATCTCGCTGTGGCGAAGCGCGTGCCCCGTTCGTTGGCTAATAGACTCGGACTCGCAATTGCTGCAAGCGCTTACCTGGTGTATTTGCACCTGATCAGCACGACTCGCTGGCAGCGCGCGTTCAGTGCGGGTGCCCAACCGCAGCGTCTATTGTTCGCCGGTAGCGCGATGAAAAACCCGAGAGTCTCCGACACGATATATGCAGAAGCGCTGGTTGCGCCATTGACGATCAATGCGATGCTGGATGAAACGATTCGGGCGCTTGCCGATCACGGCCGTCTTGGCCCCTTGCTTTCAGCCGCAGGCGATCAGTCCAGTGCGACGCTCTCCGAGTTTGCGCGAGCCGGCGTCGACCTGGCCAC
>JAXDQN010000460.1:0-6194 GCA_034667865.1 Gammaproteobacteria bacterium | reverse complement strand
CTGCCCGGCTATTCATATCGCAACATGTGGTGGGTATCGCATAACTCCCTGGACATGTTCGAGGCCCGCGGCATTCATGGTCAAAGGCTGTACATCGCGCCTCGGGCCGAATTGGTGATCGCGCGTTTCGCCTCCCACCCGATCGCCACCAGCGTGGCCAATGATCCCATTACTTTGCCGGCATTCGCCGCGGTGGCTCAGTGGCTGTCGAAGCCCTGATCGACCGAGACGTGGTCTTGGCTTCTTAACATTTGGCGCGAGCAAGCGCTCAAAACGCGCTGCAGTTCACATTCGGCACGGTTGTGATGGAAGCGGATCGGCTACCATTTGCCCAGTCTCGTTTATCGTTGGCCCCTTGCAGAGAACGACCTATGGACAAGCCAGTCGCCGAAAATTTGCTCGAGTCGCATGAATTCCTAACCGCGGATCTCGCCGAATCGCAGCGCGTCCCGTGCCTCGAGGAGCGCCGCGAGTCCGAGCGCAAGTCCATCGGCATTCGCGCCAAGGTCACGGTGCCCGGAAAGTCGGTGCTCCCGGCGCACACCGTGGATCTGTCGCGCGCCGGCGCCAGCATCACGTTGCCATTCCAACTGGCCTCTGGCCAGAAGTGCCTGATCGACTTGGAGCTCGCTGCCTGCGGTATGACCAGCGTGTTTCACATTCCCGCCGAGGTTCGCTACTGCGTGCAGATGGGGACAGCAAGGTTTCGCGCAGGCGTCCGTTTCGGCGCAGTGGATCCAGCCACCGAGGCGCTGATTGCAGCCGCTTTAGGCGCCGCCGGGCACTAGCAGCGCACTTGTGCTGCCGTCCGCCTGCGCCCATTCCGGGTAGGCTTGGATTGCATCGACGAAATTGTGAATCACATCGGTGTGCGCATCTTCCTGCCAGCCTCCGGTTCCCGGATTGCTGAACACATCGCGGGGCCGCCCGCGCTCATCGATCGAATACAAGGTGAAATTCAGCGCCTGACAGGCTTCCGCTGCCAGCTCCGCTGAGCCGGTGGCCTTCGCATGCAGCGCCAGCACCGCGCCATAAGTCGAATTCACGCCGCCCCAAGCCTGGTGATCCTCGTCCTGTTCGTGACAGACTTTGATTCCAAATTCCAGATGCGTGAAGTTTCGCCGGACGAATTCGATCAGGCAGCTGCAGTCGGCGCTCCAATCCGCATCGACCGCGTCGCGCTCCTCGAGCAAGTAACGCGCAAGGTTCAGCGGCGCCCAGGCGGTTCGATTGGTGGGTGTGTCGTGGTCTTCGAAGAACTGCGCGAATAACTCCCCGGCTGCCGCTGCGCTCGGGATTTGATGACGCTTGATCCACTCCCACAGCGCCGCGCGCTCGGTGGAAAACTCCGTAACACCGAGTCTCGCCAACGCGTCATACAAGCGCAGGATGTAGACCATGTTGCCGGAGATCGGACCGCGGCCGGAACCGTCGCGGTAATCGACACGAAATGGCCATGGAGAGCTGAAGGAATCGCCGGCTGCTTGGTGGGCGGCAAGCACTCTTGCGTTGTGCAAGGCCTGATCGAAGTATCGGGCATCGCCTGTGGCCTCGAACAATTGCGTGAGCGCGTAGCCGCCTATGCCGCCTTTATCGGGCTGAATCTCATACGGCCGGTCGGACTGCGAACCCGAATCGGCAGGTTGGGGAAATTGCGCCCGTTTGCCCGTGGATCGGGTAAACAAGGGATATTCACAGTCTCGCGGCGTCAGTGCTTCGCGCAGCAGATAATCGCCCATCGATCGCGCGGTTTCCAGATACACGGATTCTCGCCGGCCGCGGAGTTGGTAGAATTTCAAATAGGAAATGATGCCCATGCCATTCTGCGTCGTCGGAATGGTATCGCTGCGCGCCGTGCTCGGCGTCCATTCGCCATCGAGAAACGTTTCACAGGCAAACCGCGGGTAGCCATGATCCAGCGGGCAGCTCTGATAAAACTTCATCTCAAGATCGAGCGCCGTCATCCAAGAGGTCCACGGGATCAGTCGGCCGATGCCATCGAAAAGCGCCTCGTGGCCTGCAATGATGATGGGCGGGCGAATCGTCACAATTGGACATGCAGCCGATCGGCCAAGAACGCATAAATGTCCGCGGTTTGTTCGATCGCCTGAGATACCGTCGAGCCGCCGCCGTGTCCTGAGGAGCTTTCGATGTCCAGCAGTATCGGTTCCGGCCCCGCTTGCGCCGCCTGCATGGTGGCCGCGAACTTGAAGGAATGCGCGGGCATGACGCGCGTGTCGTGATCGCCGGTGACGATCAAAGTTGCCGGGTAACGTGTGCCGGAACGCACACGATGCAGGGGCGAATAGGCGAAGATGGCGGGAAATTGCGCCGCATTGCCGGGCGTGCCGTATTCGCCGGTCCACCCGGCGCCCTGTCCGAACAAATCGAAGCGCAGCATGTCCATGACGCCAACGCCCGCGATCACCGCGCCATACAAGTCGGGACGCTGCGTGAGGCAGGCTCCCATCAGCAGACCGCCGTTCGATTCGCCGCGAATCGCCAGCTTAGCCGAGGTGGTGTAGTGCTGCGCGATCAGCCACTCGCCCGCGCCGATGAAATCGTCGAACGCGACTTGGCGGTGTTCGTGATACGCCTGTTGATGCCAGGCTTCACCGTATTCGCCGCCGCCGCGAATGTTCGCCACGGCGTAGATACCGCCCAGTTCCATCCAGGCGACACGTGCCGGACTGAATTCGGGCAGCAGCGAAATGCCGAAGCCGCCGTAGGCATATAGAAGCACCGGATTGCTGCCATCGAGCTTCATGCCTTTGCGGTAGGCCAGCAACATGGGTATCCGGGTGCCGTCCTTCGCAGCGTAAAAGACCTGATGCTGCTCGAACGCCTGGGAATCGAAATTGGTTCGCGGCGAGCGATACACCGAACTTTGGCCGGACTCCAGATCGAGGCGAAACACCGTCGGCGGCGTGAGCATATCGGTGAACGAATAGAAGGTTTCGCGATCAGCAGAGCGACCGGAGAAACCCGACGCCGTCCCGGTGGCAGGCAAACTCACCTCGCGCTTCTGCACACCGTTCAGTCCATAGGTGACGACGCGGCTGTGAGCATCGCGGATCGATCGCACGATGAGCTGATGATCCACCAAGGTGACGCTGGGCTCGGTCAAATCGATGGCGTCGCGTCCTTCCGCCAGCACGGTCGCCGCTTGCGCGGTCGGCCTCCGCGGATCGATGGAAATGATCTTGCCATTCGGGGCCGCCAGGCTGGTGACGAAGAACAGGCGACCGTCATCCGAGCCGGCGTAGATATAGGCCGCGCTGAAGCCTTCGAAAACCGGCGTCGCCGCTTTGGCCGGCGTCGCGAGGTCGAGCAAATAAATATTCTCCAGGCCCTTGTCGCCTACTTCGCCTTCGCCGACGCTCACCACCAGCCAACGTCCGTCATCCGACAGTCGCGGTTCGTACTGCCAATCGGGATGTCCCTTGTATTGCAGGATTTTCTTGTCGGACGAAGCGGGCTTCCCCAGCGCGTGAAAGTACACGGCATCGTCGATGTCCTGCGCACTGAGTTCGGTGCCGGCCGCGGGCGGCGGAAAAGCGCTGTAGTACAGCCCGCGGTCGTCTTTGGAAAAAATCGGCTTGTAATACTTGGTGAAGCGAATGACATCGGCCAGATCCTGACCTTTGCTCAGGTCGCGTATGTGCCAGTCGGTCCAATCGGACCCGGAGACCGAGATGCCGTAGGCGATGAGTTTGCCGTCATGACTTGGGACGTAGCCGACCACGTTCAGACTGCCGTTTTTGGACAGCGTGTTGGGATCAAGGGCGACGCGCGGCGCGCTGTCGAGATTTGCCGCCACGTACAGCACACTCTGATTCTGCAGACCCGTGTTGCGGGTGAAGAAATACTGTCCGCCGGCTTGGAAGGGCTGTCCCAGCCGCTCAAAATCAAACAGCTTGGTGAAGCGTGTCCTCAACTGCGCGCGCGCGGGCAATGCCGCAAGGTATTGCTCAGTGAGTTGCGATTCCGCCTGCACCCAGGTGCGCGTGGCGGGCGCGTCGAGGTTCTCCAGACCGCGATACGGATCCGCTACTTTGGTGCCGTGATAATCGTCCACTGTAGTCCCGCGCGGCGCCGGCGGATACTTCAATACGCTGTCCGCCTGACAGACGGCGCCCAAGGCAAGCGCGCTGCTGGCGAAGAAAACCGCGAGGTGTCGGTACTGCATGCTGTTACCTTTTGTTTATTTGCGTGACGAGTTTACGGGATTTCGCGGGTAGAATTCTCGCATGCGTTCTATGCGACATCGCGAGTTGCTCGGTGTTGAGCTGCCCATCATCCAAGCGCCCATGGCCGGGGTTCAAGGCAGCGCGCTGTGCATCGCTGTGTCGAACGCCGGCGGCGTGGGATCTCTGCCCTGCGGCCTGTTGAGCGTTGACGCCATGCGCGCCGAATTGTCCGCGATCCGCGCGGGCACGGACAAACCTTATGGCGTCAATTTCTTTTGCCACACCATGCCTGCCGAGGATGAGACGCGCGAAGCGGCGTGGCGCGCGCTGCTGCTGCCTTATTTCGAAGAACTCGGATTGCCGATGCCCGGTCCCGCGACCGGCTTGCGCGCGCCCTTCAGCAGCGAGGCTGCGGACGTCATGGAATCCTTCAGGCCGCCGCTAGTGAGTTTTCACTTTGGGTTGCCGGCGGCGCCGCTGCTCCACCGGGTCAAGAGCTGGGGTTCCAAAATACTGGGCTGCGCCACGACAGTGGAAGAAGCCCAGTGGTTGGAAGCGCACGGCGTGGATGCCGTCATCGCACAGGGGAGCGAAGCGGGCGGCCATCGCGGCATGTTCCTCAGCGATGATTTGGATACGCAAATGGGCACGATGGCGTTGCTGCCGCAGATGCTCGATGCAGTAGGCGTGCCGGTGATCGCGGCCGGCGGCATCACCGGCCCCGCCGCGGTTGCGGCCGCCATGCGCATGGGCGCTGCGGCGGCGCAGATCGGCACTGCATATTTGCTGTGCAGCGAGGCGACCACCGGGGTTTTCCACCGCGCCGCATTGACGCGCGCCACAGTGGCCACTGCGCTGACAAATCTTTTCTCAGGCCGGCCCGCGCGTGGCATCGTCAACCGGCTGATGCACGATCTCGGGCCGATCAGCCGTGCGGCACCGGAGTTTCCCCTGGCCGCCGGCGCGCTCGCGCCGTTACGCTCACACGCCGAGCGTTTGGGAAGCGGCGACTTCTCGCCGATGTGGTGCGGTCAAAACGCCAGTGGTTGCCGCGATATCGGCGCCGCAGAGATGACCCGCTCGCTGGCGGCAGAGGTCCTTCAATGGCGCTAGGCGCCACCATCTATACCTTCAAGATCGATCTCGCCGACTCCGATCGCAGTGTCTACGCAGCCTTGGATTTGCGCGTTGCGCGCCATCCATCGGAAACCGAGGATCATTTGCTGACGCGGGTGCTCGCTTACTGTCTTGAATACACCGAAGGCATCGGATTCAGCAGCGGGATTTCCGACGCGGACCAGCCGGCGATTGCCGTGCGTGACCTCACCGGCGCGCTAATTACGTGGATCGACATCGGGGCGCCGGAAGGCGCCCGCCTGCACCGTGCTTCGAAGCTGGCGTCGCGCGTTGCTGTCTATACCCACAAGGAGCCGGGACAGCTGCTCGCCAAGCTGCAACTGCAGCGCATTCATCGGGCCGAGTCGCTGGAGATCTACGCGGTGGACCGAGTTTGGCTCGCCGCGCTGGCCGCAAAGCTGGCGCGCCGCATGGAATTCGCGCTCACCGTGGCGGACCGAAATTTATACCTATCGCTTGCCGATGAGACATTGACCAGCGTCGTGCAGAGCTTGCGCTTGGCCGGCGAGTAACTGTCAGCCGAGTTCATCGAGATAGTTGCGGGGCCGCAAGAAGTCGGCATACAGCACAGCTTCGGGGGAGCCCGGTGTTGGATGCCAGTCGTACTCCCAGCGCACCATGGGTGGCATCGACATGAGGATGGATTCGATACGGCCCTTGGACTGCAAGCCGAACAGCGTGCCTCGGTCGTAGACCAAATTGAACTCCACGTAACGCCCGCGCCGGTACAATTGAAACTGGCGCTCGCGATCGCCATGCGGCATGTTCTTGCGGCGCTCGAGTATGGGCATGTACGCAGGCAGAAACGCGTCGCCCACCGAGCGCAAGAAAGTAAAGCATGGCTCGAAACCGCCCTGATTCAGGTCG
>JAXDQN010000459.1:0-3136 GCA_034667865.1 Gammaproteobacteria bacterium | reverse complement strand
CGCCATTCCCGGTACCTGGCTGTTGCTCTACGGCTGCGCACTGATTGCAGCGAGCGCCGCGACCACCCGCACCATTGGCATTCTGGGCGGCTGTTTCGCGCTATTGGGCGGCGTGGCGCTGCTGCTGCCCGAGGAGCTGCAAATACCGATGCTGGCCGTCGGCTTCGGTGGATTGCACATCGTGTTTGGTTTCGTGATTGGACGGGCGAACCATGCCTCTGAAATCTGAACTGCACAGCACTGTGGCCGCGACGCCGAAACGGGCCAGGCTCGCAGCAGTACCTCGAGCGGCCGGCGAACGCGAGGATGCAACTGTCGCTCGCCTGATTTACGAGCGTGTGCGTCTCGGCATCATGAGCGCGTTGGCAGTTCGTGGCGAGGTGACTTTCACCGAATTGAAAGCTCTGTTCGACGTCAGCGACGGCAATTTGAGCGCCCACGCCCGCAAACTCGAGGAGGCCAAGTACCTCATTTCCAGCAAATCATTCGAAGCGCGACGGCCGAAAACCGCGTATCGAATTACTCCGAAGGGCCGCCAAGCCTTGAATCGATACCTCGATCACGTCGAAGCCGTAATCAAGGCGACGCGGCGCTGATGCACGTAGCCATCATCATGGACGGCAATGGTCGCTGGGCGACGCAGCGCGGACTGCCGCGCAGCGCCGGACATCGCGCGGGCGCCAAGGCGGTCGATATCGTGGTGGAGGCCGCGGCGCGCTGCAAGATCGGAACCCTGACCTTGTACGCATTTTCCGCCGCCAACTGGGCTAGGCCGCGGGCCGAGGTAGCCGCTCTGTTCGCGCTTTTGCGGCGCTATTTGGCGACGCAAACACCACGTTGCATGCAACAGTCGATCCGCATCGAAATCATCGGCCGCAGGGATCGGCTCTCGCGGCAGCTGGTCGAGACCATCGAGCGCAGCGAACGCGCCACGGCGCATTGCACCGGCATGCGCCTGCGGATTGCGGTCGACTACTCTGCGCAGCAAACCATCCTGGAGACTTGTCGTCGCATGATGGAACAGGGCCGCATCGATCGATCGCATTTTGTGGAAACCTTGGCGCAGGTCGATCACTCATCGCTGGCCACGCCCGATGTCGATTTGCTGATTCGCACCGGCGGCGAGAAGCGCCTCAGTGACTTCCTTCTATGGGAGTGCGCGTATGCTGAGTTGCACTTCGTAGAGAATTATTGGCCTGACTTCGATGCCGATGCTTTTGCTCAAGCATTGGACGCTTTCTCGCTTCGGCAGCGGCGCTTTGGCCACATCGCTCCGCCTGTGCTGGCCGCAGCCGCACTCGGATAGTCACGTCAGGAGCGTCTGCGGATCGCCAAGCCGGTTACGCGCCGGCATGGTTAACATGTGCGCCACCCAACGAGGCAACCAGCGCGTCTCGATTTGCGCGATAGCGAATACCCGGCAGCTGATCGAGGTCTCCGGCGTAATACATAGCGTGGTCCGCACCGCGCACCCGAGCGCCGCCCGCGCGTCGATTTGCACCACGCTGCCGTCCGAATAATATTTGCGGCCAAGCCGCGACTGCAATACCCCCGCGGATTCCCGCCATTTCGTTTCCCAGAGAAAGTATGGTGAATTTCTGCCGCCCATGTCGGTCATGCAGACCGGCGTGGGCGTGGTCGCGCTGCGCGAAATCCAGATCAAGCCGTCCCGCTCCTGAATCTGGTAACTGCGCACGCGAATCTCGTCGACCAGCTCCGAGTCCATGCCGGGCATCGAAGTGCAGCGGCCACGGCCATCAAAACTCCAGCCGTGGAAGCGACACATCAGACCTTTGGGTCCAAGACGACCGTACGACAGCGGAACTCCCTGGTGCGGGCAACGATCCTCGAGCGCGATAATTGCGCCATCTGCCGCTCGGACCAGCACGATGGGCTGGTCCAAAAAATGAAATGCGGCCGGCTTCGACTGTATCGCCGCCGAGCGTTCAATGACAAACCAAGCATCGTCCGGCATTCGCTTAGGTGCCCGGCACCAGCTGAATGATGATTTCAGCATCGTGCTCCACCGCTGCGCGGCTGAAGCGCAGCGGCACATAGGCGCCGGCTGCCCACAGCGGAAACAGGTCGCGATAGTGAGCGCTCATAGGATCGTCCGATTGGCCGGGCGAGTTGATGAAAACCGAGTCATCCCAGGCGCCCACGTCCATCACCATGCGCACGGATGCGCCGGAAATCACGGCGAAATCACTGCTGCGATAAGCTTGCGCGCGCGGCGATGAGGCGGAACCCGGCGTCTGCAACGGACCGACCGTCATCTGCGCGCGTAACTGCGGATCCGCCAGCGCGCCTACCGCCGGCTCGAAAGTTGCGTGGTGCAGGCGGCCCCAGCTCCAGGTATTCATATCGGGCCCAAGGCGAGCGCGCAGCTCAGCGAGCGCCGCGTTCAAACTTTCCAGCAATAGCGCGTCGCGGGCCGCCGCAGGATCCGGGCCCAATCGCCGGTCGGGATGCTCGAGATAGCCGATGACAGCCTCGAGGTGACCCTGCTCCACCGCCTGTCGCGCCGCCGCGGGCGTCGCCTTCGCCACGGTCGCAGCACCCAAATATTTGGTCGCCCACACTTCGTAGATGGCAGCAGCCAGACTCGAGGTGGTTTCGTCATGGTCCCAGGATCGCAGTATGCCGATCGCCTTGGCCGCATCGCCACCTTGCGCGGGCAGCGAAGCGAGCAACGCAACTGCGCGTCGTGATTGGGTACTCACAGAGTCGGTTTGAATCGCCATTGAGTCCGCCACGCTGACGTTGCTATTGGCCCGCAACAGCTCATTGATTCGATCGATGCGCGAACGGTCAGTCCACTCGAACGCGATTCTATTGCGTTCATTTGGGTAGCCGATGGGGAGATTCATCTCGTTGGCAGTCGCAAAGAATCCTTCGACGGGATTGTAATTCGACGGTAACACGTCGTTTCCACGGAACCCTTGCCACTCATAGCGCCCGTCTCCGGGCACCGGCATCAGCCCATCCCAGTTGCGCCGCACCGGGGTTCGACCGGCAGCCGCCCAGCCGATGTTCCCTTGGGTGTCGGCATAGACCAGGTTCAAAGGCGGCGCTCCCCAGGCATTGCTCGCCGCTTTGAACTGACTCCAATTCTTTGCGCCGAGCAATCGCGATG
>JAXDQN010000458.1:0-2643 GCA_034667865.1 Gammaproteobacteria bacterium | reverse complement strand
GCAGCCTTTCAGACCGTATTCCCGATATCCAGCTATTCGGGCAACGCTTCCCTCGAGTACGTGAGCTACCGCTTAGGCGAGCCGGTATTCGATGTGAAGGAGTGCCAGCTGCGGGGCCTGACCTACGCCGCACCGTTGCGCGTGAAGGTGCGCCTGATCGTGCTGGACAAGGAAGCCGCCGGCGCCAAGGCTGCAATCAAGTAGTGATTATTGCCGATCTGCACAGTTTGACGGTTGCTGCATCAAGCGGCAGCCGTCGGCTGTGCCTCTGATTTGATTTCAGGCGGGGTCGCTGCGACCCCGGTAATGTGGCGCGCAAGCGCCTAGGAAGGGTGATCATCTCATGGCCTATTCGTTCACCGAAAAGAAGCGCATCCGTAAGAACTTTGGTAAGCGTCCGAGCATCCTCGGCACGCCATACCTGCTGGCGATCCAGTTGGATTCGTATCGGCGATTCTTGCAAGCGGATACCGCGGAATCGAAACGCGACGAGATCGGCTTGCACGCCGCTTTCGACAGCGTATTCCCGATTTCCAGCTATTCCGGCAACGCGACTCTCGAGTACGTGAGCTATCGCCTGGGTGAACCGGTATTCGACGTCAAGGAATGCCAGCTGCGCGGATTGACTTACGCCGCTCCGCTGCGCGTCAAAGTACGCCTTGTCGTGCTCGACAAAGAAGCCAGCGGCGCCAAGAAGCCCGTCAAGGACGTGCGCGAACAAGAAGTGTATCTGGGCGAATTGCCCCTCATGACCGACAACGGCACCTTCATCATCAACGGTACCGAGCGCGTCATCGTATCGCAGCTGCACCGCAGCCCCGGCGTGTTCTTCGATCACGACCGCGGCAAGACCCACTCGTCGGGCAAGCTGCTGTTCTCTGCCCGCATCATTCCCTACCGCGGCTCCTGGTTGGACTTCGAGTTCGACCCGAAGGACTGCGTATTCGCGCGTATCGACCGTCGCCGCAAACTGCCGGTGACCATCATCCTGCGCGCCTTGGGCTTCACCGAAGAGCAGATTCTGGACATGTTCTTCGACAAGAACACCTTTTATCTGTCGAAGAAGGAAATCGAGTTCGACGTGGTGCCGCAGCGCTTGCGCGGTGAAACCGCGGCATTCGAAATCCGCGTCGGCAAGAAGGTCGTCGTCGAAGAAGGCCGCCGCATCACGGCACGGCACGTCAAGGAACTGGAAGAAGCGCAGATCAAGCGGCTGCCTGTCCCGACCGAATACATGCAGGGCAAGGTGCTGTCGCATGACATCGTCAACACGGAAACCGGCGAAATTCTGGCGAAGGCCAATGAAATTCTCACCGTGCCGACCGTGGCCAAGCTGATCGAAAGCGGCATCACGGAAATCCGGGTGCTGTATGTGAATGATTTGGACCGCGGTCCTTTCATCTCCGACACTTTGCGCATCGATCCCACCAAGACACGCCTCGAGGCATTGGTGGAAATCTATCGCATGATGCGTCCCGGCGAACCGCCGACCAAGGATGCCGCCGAGAACCTGTTCCAAAACCTGTTCTTCAACGGCGAGCGTTATGATCTGTCGCCGGTCGGCCGCATGAAGTTCAACCGCCGCGTGGGCCGTGATGAAATCACGGGCTCGGGCGTGCTGAGCAAAGAGGACATCATCGAGGTCATGAAGACCCTGATCGACATCCGCAACGGCAACGGCCATGTGGATGACATCGATCACTTGGGCAACCGTCGCGTCCGCAGCGTCGGCGAAATGGCCGAGAACGCCTTCCGCATCGGTTTGGTCCGCGTCGAGCGCGCTGTAAAAGAGCGCCTGACCATCGCCGAGAGCGAGCCGATCATGCCGCAGGAAATGATCAACGCCAAGCCGGTGGCGGCGGCGGTCAAGGAATTCTTTGGCTCCTCGCAGCTGTCGCAGTTCATGGATCAGAACAATCCGCTGTCGGAAGTCACGCACAAGCGCCGCGTTTCCGCGCTCGGCCCAGGCGGCCTGACGCGCGAGCGTGCCGGATTCGAAGTGCGCGACGTGCATCCGACGCACTACGGCCGGGTATGCCCGATCGAAACGCCGGAAGGTCCGAACATCGGCTTGATCAATTCGCTGGCCGTGTATGCACGCACCAACGATTACGGTTTCCTCGAGACGCCGTATCGCCGCGTGTCCAACAGCAAGGTGACCGATCAGATCGATTACCTGTCGGCCATTGAAGAAGGCCAGTACGTGATCGCGCAGGCGAACGCCACCCTCAACGAGAAGGGCGAGTTCGTCGACGACCTGATTTCTTGCCGCACCCAAAACGAGTTCACATTGTCGGCGTCGGACAAGATCCAATACATGGACGTTTCGCCGAAGCAGATCGTATCTGTGGCCGCTTCGCTGATTCCGTTCTTGGAACATGACGACGCGAACCGCGCACTCATGGGTTCGAACATGCAACGCCAGGCGGTGCCGACGCTGCGTTCGGATACCCCGCTGGTGGGCACGGGCATGGAGCGGGCCGTGGCCATCGACTCCGGCGTCACCGTGGTGGCACGGCGCGGCGGCAGTGTCGACTCGGTCGATGCCTCGCGCATCGTGGTGCGGGTGAACGACGATGAAACCACCGCCGGCGAACCGGGCGTGGACATCTATTCGCTCACCAAGTACACGCGTTCCAACCA
>JAXDQN010000457.1:0-3264 GCA_034667865.1 Gammaproteobacteria bacterium | reverse complement strand
ACGGCTTCACCTTCTTTGACACCAAGCTCATCGTCAAAGGCGGCACGGCGCTGGCCACGGCGCGCGTCTGGAAAGGCCAGACCAACAGCGTGGAACTCGGCATCAAGGACGACTTGTATCTGACGGTGCCGCGCGGCCACGCGGATCTTCGAACGGCAGTGGACGTTACGCCGAAACTCATTGCGCCGCTGCTCACCGATGCGACCTTGGGCGGCGTGCGCGTATTCAATGGCGCCGAGACTGTTGCCAGCATCGCGCTGCATCCGCTTAAACCCGTGGCCGCGGGCGGCTGGTGGCGCCGGCTGATCGACACCATTCGATTGTGGTTTGCGTGAGCGGACCGCTGCCCATCTGCTACTTGGACGGCCAGTACCTGCCGCTGGCCGACGCGCAAGTATCGCCGCTGGATCGCGCCTTCCTGTTCGGCGATGCGGTGTACGAAGTCATCCCCGTCTATGGCGCGCGGCCGTTTCGTCTGCGGCAGCATTTGGACCGCCTGGTGCGCAGCCTCGCCGGTATTCGCATGCCTGCGCCGCTGACGCATGAAGCATGGGCGAAAATCTGCGAGCAACTGGTGTCGCGCAACCGCGCCACCGATGCCTACTTGTACATGCAGGTGACCCGCGGCGCGGAGTATGGCCGCAACCACGCGTGGCCTGAAGGCTTGAAACCCACGCTGTTCGCCTATTGCTCGCAACTCGAGCCGCTGCCCGCCGCCCTGTTGGAAACCGGGGTGGCCGCCCTCACCGCTGCGGAAATTCGCTGGGCGCGCCGCGACATCAAGTCCACGGCATTGCTGGGCAATATCATGCTGAAGAAGCTGGCTGCCGATGCCGGCGCCTACGAGACACTGATGCTCGAAGACGGCGCGCTCACCGAGGGCTCGTCCACGACGGCGCACGTGGTGAAAGGCGGCATCATTTACACGCCGCCCAACGGCCATCACATCTTGCCGGGCACCACTCGCGATGTGGTCATCGAGTTGGCCGAGCGGTTGAAGATTCGCTGCGAGTCCGCGCGCGTGCCCGAAGCACAACTGCGCGGCGCCGACGAGGTGTGGCTGGCCTTCTCGACTCGCGGGCTGCTGCCGGTCACGACTCTGGATGGCACTGCAGTGGGCGACGGCCGTCCCGGCCCCTTGTTCAAGCGGATGCACGCCGCATTCGACGGCTACGTGCGCGAATTGCAAGCGATGCCGGCGCTATGACCGAACACAAGACGCCGCAGCACTTTCCCAGCGAATTTCCCATCAAAGTGATGGGACGGCAAGGCGGCGAGGTGCGCGCACTGAGCCAAGCCATCCTGGAAAAACACGCCGGGCCGCTCAGCGAAGCGCAAATCAAGACCCGCACCAGCGCCGATGGCAATTTTCTGGCGCTGACCTATACGATCACCGCCAAGAGCCGCGAGCAGCTCGACGACATCTATCGCGAGCTGACCGCCTGCAAGTCCGTCTTGATGGCGCTGTAAGGTCGAGTCTGCTCGCTGCCCAGCCGGCGCAGCAGGTGCGGGGTCAAATCCTCGGCAACGGTTGAGACGTCGTCCAGCACGCCCAAATCATTCAGGCGGGTGACGCGCAGGCCCTGGTAGCCGCAAACATTGATGCGTTCGAAGGGCCGTAAATCCATCGACACATTGAGCGACATGCCGTGATAGCTCGCGCCGCGGCGAATGCGCAACCCGATGCTGGCCAGTTTGGCGCCATCGACGTACACACCGGGGGCCTGTCGCGACCCGGCCGCCGTCACACCGCGCTCGGCGGCATAGTCGATCACGGCGCTCTCCAAGGCGATCACCAAATCGCGCACGCCGAGTTTCAAGCGCCGCAAATTGAGCAAGGGATAGACCACCAGCTGGCCGGGTCCGTGGTAAGTCACTTGGCCGCCGCGATCGATTTGCACGATGTCGATGTCGCCGGTGTTGAGCAGATGTTCGCGGCTGGCATTCAGGCCAAGAGTGAACACCGGTGGATGCTCGACGAACCAGATTTCATCCGCTGTCTGTTCCGTGCGTTCATCGGTCAATCGCTGCATGGCGCGCCACGTCGGTTCGTAGGCCGCCAAGCCCAGATGCCGGATCAGCGGAAGATCAGCCATGCGCGGCACTGGTCAGGCCCGCGTTATTGCGCTTCAGCGCTTGTTCCGCCCGATAACTGGAGCGCACCAAGGGACCCGAGACGCACTCGAGAAATCCCAACGAGAGCGCCCATTCACGGTATTGAATGAATTCTTGCGGCGCCACGAATCTCTGCACTTCCAGATGGTTGGGGGTCGGACGCAGATACTGACCGAGCGTCAGCAGATCGACATTCGCAGCACGGAGATCTTGCAGAGTCGCGCGGATCTCCGCGTCGGTTTCGCCCAGGCCCAGCATCAAGCTGGTCTTGGTCAGAACGGCGGGGCGATACACTTTCGCAGCTCGCAATACATCGATGGTCTGTTCATAGCCGGCGCGCGCATCGCGCACCGGATGCGTCAGACGTCGCACCGTCTCGACATTCTGCGCAAACACCTCCAGCCCGGAATCGAGCACGGTGTACACATCGCGCAGCACGCCTTGAAAATCCGGCGTGAGTGCCTCAACGGCAGTCGCGGGATTGCGCCGTTTGATGGCGCGAATCGCCGCCGCATAGTGGGCGGCGCCGCCGTCGCTCAAATCATCGCGGTTCACCGAGGTGAGCACCACATACTTGAGGCGCATCAGTTCCACCGAGCGCGCGACATTCTCCGGCTCTTCCGCATCGAGCCAACCACGCGGATTGCCCGTGTCCACGGCGCAGAAGCGGCAAGCGCGCGTACACACCGATCCCATCAGCATGATGGTCGCGGTCCCCGCATTCCAACACTCGCCGATGTTCGGGCACTTGGCCTCTTCGCACACCGTGCTCAAGCGATGCTCGCGCACGATGCCCTTCACTGCCGCAAATTGAGCGCCCGTGGCCAATGGCGCTTTCAGCCAGGACGGCTTACGCCCCGTCAGGGGCGCAACCCCAGACTGCTTGATGCCATCCTTGATGGCCGTAAACCCTTGAGGCGTCGTATATTTTTCGCCGCTGCGCACGGCTCGGGCCGGCGCCTGGCTGGTCGGATCATCGGGCTTAGGCATACGGCCAATTATACCCCAATCGGCCTTTTTACCGGCCGACCGCCCGGTTGAGTGCGTCCAGCCGTTCAGGCGTCCCGACGTCCACCCACTGTCCCTCGAACAGCTGCGCCGAGCAGCGCGCCACGGACATCGATCGCAGCAACAAAGGCTTCAACGGAA
>JAXDQN010000456.1:0-3372 GCA_034667865.1 Gammaproteobacteria bacterium | reverse complement strand
CACCGGTGTTTGCGGTGAAGGGCGAATCCCTGGCCGAGTACTGGGATTACACGCACCGCATCTTCGAGTGGCCGGATGGCGGCTTCTCCAACATGATTTTGGACGATGGCGGCGATGCCACGCTGTTACTGCACTTGGGCGCCAAGGCAGAGAAAGACGCATCGCTGGTTGCCAAACCCGGCAACGAAGAGGAAGAACTGCTGTTCGCGGCCATCAAGGCGAAGCTGAAAGCGGATCCGAAGTGGTACTCGACGCGTCTGGCGAAAATCAAGGGTGTCACCGAAGAAACCACCACGGGTGTGAAGCGCCTGTATCAAATGGCCAAGGACGGACAGCTGGCGTTTCCGGCATTCAATGTGAATGACTCGGTCACCAAGTCAAAATTCGACAATCTCTACGGCTGCCGTGAATCGCTGGTGGATGCCATCAAGCGCGCCACCGACGTCATGATTGCCGGCAAGGTGGCCCTGGTCTGCGGCTATGGCGATGTGGGCAAGGGCTCAGCCCAAGCGCTGCGCGCGCTGTCCGCGCAGGTGTGGGTCACCGAGATCGATCCGATCTGCGCCTTGCAGGCCTCGATGGAAGGCTATCGCGTGGTGACGATGGACTATGCCGCCGATAAGGCCGATATCTTCGTATCGGCGACCGGCAACTTTCATGTGATCACCCACGATCACATGCAGCGCATGAAGAATCAGGCCATCGTCTGCAACATCGGCCATTTCGACAATGAAATCGAAGTCGCGGCGCTGCGCCAACACACCTGGGAAAACATCAAGCCGCAGGTCGATCACATTATTTTTCCCGACGGCAAGCGGATCATTTTGCTGGCCGAGGGTCGTCTCGTGAATCTTGGCTGCGGCACCGGCCATCCCTCCTATGTCATGAGCTCCTCGTTTGCCAATCAGGTGCTGGCGCAAATCGAGCTGTTCGGCAACACCAAGAAATATCCGGTCGGCGTCTATGTGCTGCCGAAGCATCTGGACGAAAAGGTGGCGCGACTGCAGTTGTCCAAGCTGGGGGCGCAGTTGACCGAGTTGACCGATACGCAGGCGCGCTATATTGGGGTCGACAAGCAGGGGCCGTACAAGGTCGATCAGTACCGTTACTAGGGTAAATTCATGGGCATGAAGGCAAGTTCCAAAGTTTTCGCGGACGCCACCGCAGCATTGCAGGGCGTGGTCAAGGACGGCATCACCCTGATGTGCGGCGGTTTCGGGGCCTGCGGCATTCCGGAGAATCTGATCAATGCGCTGCATGCGACAGGCGTCAAGAACTTAACGGTGGTTTCCAACAATGCCGGCCTCGACGGCGTGGGCTTAGGCTTGCTGCTGGAAACGCATCAGATCCGCAAAATGATTGCCTCTTACGTGGGCGAGAACAAGGAATTCGAGCGCCAGTATTTGGCCGGCGAAGTGGAGATCGAGTTCAACCCCCAGGGCACGTTGGCGGAGCGCATCCGCGCGGGCGGCGCCGGCATTTACGGATTCTTCACCAAGACCGGCGCCGGCACACAGGTCGCCGAAGGCAAGGAGCAGCGCACCATCGATGGGGAAACCTATGTGCTCGAGACCGGCCTCGTGGCCGATGTGTCGCTGATCAAGGCGTGGAAGGGCGACACCGAAGGCAATCTGATTTACCGCAAGACGGCGCGCAACTTCAATCCGAACATGGCCACCGCCGGTCGAATCACGGTGGCAGAGGTCGAAGAGCTGGTCGAGCCCGGCGTACTCGACGGCGACAGTATTCATACCCCGGGGATTTTCGTGCATCGCATCATTCAAGGGCCGCGCTACACCAAGCTGATCGAGAAGCGCACCGTACGCAAACGAGAGGAGTCAGGTAGTGCCGTGGTCGCGTGAAGACATGGCCGCGCGCGCGGCCAAGGAGCTGCAGGATGGGTTTTACGTCAATTTAGGGATAGGCATCCCGACTCTGGTGGCGAACTATATTCCGTCCGGCATGAACGTCGTGCTGCAGTCGGAAAACGGCATGCTGGGTACCGGACCTTTTCCCTTCGAGGGAGAGGAGGATGCGGATTTGATAAACGCCGGTAAGCAAACCGTGACCGCGCTGCCCATGACCTCTTACTTCTCCTCCGCTGACAGCTTCGCCATGATCCGCGGCGGCCACATCGATTTCGCGGTGCTCGGCGCCATGGAAGTCTCGGAGCAAGGCGATCTTGCCAATTGGATGGTGCCGGGCAAGGTGGTCAAGGGCATGGGTGGGGCGATGGATCTGGTCGCCGGCGTCAAAAAGGTTGCCGTCGTGATGGAACACACCAAGAGCGGCGAATCGAAATTCAAGCCGCGCTGCGAGTTGCCGCTGACCGGCATGAATGTGGTCGATATGCTGATCACGGAACTGGGGGTTTTCAATCGCCCCTCGCGCAAAGATCCGTTTCGCCTGATCGAATTGGCGCCTGGCGTGACGGCCGACGAGGTCCGCCGCAAGACGACCGCGAACTACCTGGATTGATGTCCGCGCCGGGCTATCTGCGGCGCCTCGAATCCGAGAGTATTCACATTTTCCGCGAGGTCGTCGCGGAGTGCGAAAAGCCGGTGCTGCTGTATTCCGTGGGCAAGGACAGCAGCGTCATGCTGCATCTGGCGCTGAAGGCCTTCGCGCCCGCAAAACCGCCGTTTCCCCTGTTGCACATCGCCAGCGGCTGGGATTTTCAAGAGCTGCTGGCGTTTCGCGATGCCAGCGCGAAACGGCTGCAGATGGATCTGCGGGTGTACAGCAACGAGGAAGGCGCCCGCGCCGGGGTGCTGCCATGGACCCCCGGCGCCGCTTATGCAGATCTCATGTTGACCCAGGCGCTGCGCCAGGCCTTGGAGCGCCATGGCTTCGACGCCGCCATGGGCGGCGGACGCCGCGACGAGGAAAAAAGCCGCGCCAAGGAGCGGGTGTTTTCATTTCGCGATTCCCAGCAGCGTTGGGATCCGAAGCACCAGCGGCCGGAACTGTGGAGTCTGTATAACGCACGCAAGAATCAGGGCGAGAGCATCCGGGTATTCCCGCTGTCCAACTGGACCGAATTGGACGTATGGGAATACATCGCGGCAGAAAACATACCCATCGTACCGCTGTATCTGGCGCGGTCTCGGCCCGTGGTGCGCAGGAGCCAGGGACTGATCATGGTGGACGATGATCGCTTGCCCTTGGGATCGAATGAACGCGTCGAGACCTTGTCGGTACGCTTCCGAACGCTGGGCGACTATCCGTCAACGGGCGCCACCGAGAGCAGTGCGTCCGATGTCGCTGCCGTGATCCGCGAGTTGCGATCCGCCGAGAACTCCGAGCGTGCCGGTCGCCTGGTGGATCAAGGCGCAGCGTCGATGGAAGCGAAAAAACAGGAAGGCTACTTCT
>JAXDQN010000455.1:0-3562 GCA_034667865.1 Gammaproteobacteria bacterium | reverse complement strand
AGAGGATCGACCGGGCGAGCTTCTGGGAGATGTACTCATCCCTCGAGAACGGATTCCGAACCAAAGCGTCATCAAGGATCACGCTTTCCCGCGTCCGAATCACGTAATGGAGCACGGACTCGGGAAGTTCGGCCGGTGACATGGCTGCCTGGCGCAGCGTGACCTCGACCTGGCCACGGCCGGTCGTCGCTTCCGCCTCGATCCGTGGCTCGTCGCCCGGGAACAGGATGAGCAGGCCACGCTCGGCGCCAGCATGTTCGACCGCGATCCGCAGGAGCGTCCTGATGAGCTCACCAAGGACGATCTCGCCGGACACCGCCTGCGCGGCCTTGAGTACCGTCCCGACGTCCAGCTGTTCGACGGGTGCGCCAATGGTAGCGGTGGAAGAAGTGTGGACTGGTGCGTCGCGGAGATGCGGATGAAGCTGTTCGAGTTGACGCACCTTGCCATCGGCTCCCCAGCGCAGATAACCGTAGCGTGCATCCTGCAAATAGACGCGGGCAATCTTCTCGAACCCACGCGTCGCGTAGAAGTGGGCAGCTAGTTCGTTGGCAAGCGCCTCATTGTGAACAAAGCCGTTGGCGCGGGCCGAACGGATAGCTTCTTCGTAGAGGCACTCAGCATCGAGCGCCCGGCCTTCGAGGCGAGCGATTTCGGCGGCGACCAGGGCCGCACGGTTCGCGAAATTCTCGGGGCAGTTCTCCGCCCACATCTCCAGCTGCTTGTGATGGGCGGCCAGCGCCTCCAGATCGCGGGCTCGTTCGCCGGCTGATGCCAATTCGTAATGTGCTGCGCGCGCGAGTGCGCCATAAAAATGGTATTCGGCCACTTCAAAGAATGATGGCGACGTCCACAGAAGCTGCTGCGCCTTCGATGCTGCCTCGATAGCGGAAACATAGTCGTTGGCGTAGACGCGCGCTTGCAGTTTGCGGACCCAATACCAGCATTCGGGAAGCGCCAAACGTGAATCACTCTGCAAATGGTCTTCAAACTGGCTTTCGTTGAACCGTTCATCGTTGAAGTATCCGAATTTTGGCGTGAGGCCGCGCAGAGTTCGGATCAGCCCGAGCTGCGCGGTAATAATATCGATAACGAGACCAAACCGCGCCTTCCGCGCGAAGTCGAGTCCATTTTCGGCTTCATGCTGCGCGTCGCCGAGCGGATCACCGGTTGCAAGAAGATTCGTGTTTAGGTTGTTGCAGCTGTAGGCTGCGAAAGTGAGGTCGCCGATTTTGTTTGCGACGTCGAAGGCGCGACGAACCAAATCCCGGCCGGTTTGGATATGCCTCGTCCAGGGCATAACAAGATTCCCAAAGGACATGTAGGCACGGGCTTGGTAGCGATGCAGTCCACGTTTCTCCACCAGATCGTGGCCAAGCCTGCCGAATCGAAATCCAGTCCGGTAATCGCCAAAGTGCGGTCCGAGAATCATGCCAAGCCAGACATAAGCGAAGCACGACCCATCGCTGTTACCGTGCTCAAGGCTCAGGTTGACCATCCGGCAGATCACGAGCGAGAGCAGGTTTTCGTCGGTAAACAAGGCCGGCGTCACGACCTCGGTCAGAACATCGAGAGTCGAGCGGACCTCCGGATTGCTCATCAATGGCAACTCGACGAGTTCCTCTATGGAGCGGTTCGCGACCTGTTGCCATATCCGATCGTATTCGTCCCGGACCTCTTGCGCTTTCGGATGCGGCGACCAGGTAACACCGCTCCTTTGGAGGTATTCAAGGCATACCTCCACGCCACGGTCGGTCCGATCCAAGGTGGTGTACAGCGTTAGCCGCAAGCATGCCACGGCGGCGATGTCGACGAGATTTCTGGCGCGGTGGGAAAGCATGATGAGCCGTTCTTCCGCCGCCGCCAGATCGGCGGTCAGCAGCTCGCACTCGGCCCGGTGGTACTCGATCGAAAAGGTGAGCTCGTATTGCCGCTCCCAACTGTCTTCCGTCAGCAGTGCGCAGCCGGCAGCGAGATAGCTCAGCGCCGAAGCATAGGCCGTTGAAGTCTTCGCGCGCTTGCCTGCGATAAGATTGAGCTCGGCCGTCCGGTCGCGCTCTTCCCGAGAATGGATCAGCGTGGCTCCGCGGTTGAGCTGATTCACGATCTCGAAGATCTTCTCCTCCAGCTCCTCCGGCGGTGCTTGTGATGCAAGCACTCGGCCAATCCGAAGATGTGTCGCCACCCGCTCGCCTTCAGGGATGAGCGCGTAGGCCGCCTCCTGAACGCGGTCGTGGAGGAACGCGTAGGAACCGTCCAGGCGGAGTACCAGTCCCGTCCGGGCAGCCTCCCAGAGCGCCGTGTGGATCTCCTCTTCGGATATCCCGCGAACCAAAGTCAGGGTGGCGATCTCGGCGACATTCCCCAGACAGGCGAGTTGCTTGAGTCCTTGCTGCGTCGTGTCGGACAAACGCTTCAGCTTTGCGGCCATGAAATCCACCACGTTGTCGGTGTAACCTTTGGCGCGGATGCGCGCCAAGTCCGAGGTCCAAGCCGCCGTGCCAGCGTCGAGTACGAGGAGCCCTTCCTCGGCCAGCCCCGTGAGGAATTGAATCGCGAAGAACGGATTGCCGCCAGTTTTCTCGTGCACCAGCTGCGCCAGAGGGTGCGCGGAATCCCGACTGCAGTGCAGCGATTCGACCACGAGTCGATCGACATCGTCGAGATCGAGGGGCGCCAGCACAATCTCCTGCATCGTCGCTCCCGCCTTGCGGATAGCTTCCAGCGTTCGCATGAGCATGTGAGACAGAGTGACCTCATTGTCCCGGTAGGCCCCGACCAGCAACAAGTGCCGCACTTCCGAGTGCGTAACCAGATGCTCAAGGAGGTCGAGCGTTGCTGTATCCAGCCATTGCAAATCATCGAGAAACAGCGCGAGCGGGTGTTCCTCGTGCGCGAACACCCCGAGGAAACGCCGGAAAACCATCTGGAAGCGGTTCTGCGCATCCTGCGGCGTGAGGTCCGCAACGGGCGGCTGCTTCCCGATGACGAACTCGAGTTCGGGGATGAGGTTGACGATTAGCTGGCCGTTCGGGCCTAACGCGTTCTGCAGCGCGCCCCGCCATTGGGCTACTTCCGGCTCGCTCTTGGCGAGGATCTGACGGACGAGGGTCTGGAAGGCTTGTGCCAAGGTCGCGTACGGGATGTCGCGCTTGTACTGGTCGAACTTGCCGGACGCGAAGAGGCCGCGTGGCGGAACCAGCGCCCTGTGCAGCTCATTCACCACGGAAGATTTTCCGACACCGGAATAGCCGGATACGAGCACGAGTTCTGCTGCGCCGTGGGCTACGACGCGGTCGAAGGCGGCGAGCAGGGCATCGATCTCGCGCTCCCGCCCATAAAGTTTCTCTGGGATCAGCAGCCGGTCTGACGGGTCGTGCGTGCCCGGCGGGAACGGATCGATGCGACCATGCGCCTCCCATTCCCCCCGGCACCGTCGAAGATCGGCTTCGAGGCCGGACGCGGTTTGGTAGCGCTCCTCGGCGGTCTTGGCGAGGAGCTTCATCACAATAGCCGAGAGCGCCTCCGGCACGCGCGTGACCCGCTCATTGGGCGGCACCGG
>JAXDQN010000454.1:0-7104 GCA_034667865.1 Gammaproteobacteria bacterium | reverse complement strand
CGTGGGCGGCCCAAACCTTGTCGAACAAAGTGCGCCCGGTCATTTTACGCTTTGTTGCCTTCCAGCCACGGCATGCGGGCGCGCAACTGCGCTCCCACTTTTTCAATCGAATGGCTCAAATCCGCTTTGAGCAGTTTGGAGTATTTGCGCCGGCCCGACTTATTTTCCGAGATCCATTGTCGCGCGAATTTCCCCTGCTGAATCTCAACCAGGATCTTGCGCATCTCTTTCTTGGTGGCCTTGTTGACGATGCGGGGGCCGCGGGTCAGGTCGCCGTACTTGGCGGTTTCGCTGATGAAGCGGTGCATTTTGGTGATGCCGCCTTCATGCAGCAGATCGACGATCAGCTTTAGTTCATGCAGGCACTCGTAGTAGGCCACGGCAGGTTGATAGCCGGCCTCGACCAGCGTCTCGTAACCTTTCACCACCAATTCGGTGGCGCCGCCGCACAGCACGGCCTGTTCGCCAAACAAATCTGTCTCGGTTTCCTCTGCAAACGTGGTTTCGAGCACGCCGCCGCGCGTCCCGCCGATAGCGTCGGCATAGGCGAGGGCCTTGGCTTTGGCTTTCTTTGAGGGGTTCTGGGATACCGCAATCAGGCAGGGCACACCGCGCCCCTGTTGATACTGCCGTCGCACCAAATCGCCCGGGCCCTTGGGGGCGATCAACACCACGTCCAAGTCCTTGCGCGGTTTGATTTGCTTGAAATGGATATTGAAGCCATGCGCGAACAATAGCGTCGCGCCTTTCTCGAAATCGGCCTGCAGTTCTGTGTACAACGGCTTCTGGGTGAGATCCGGCACCATCATGGCCACCAATTGCGCGCCTTTGACTGCCGCGGCGGGTTCCATGACCTGCAAGCCATCTTTCTTCGCCTTCTTCCAGCTATCGCCCTTGCGTACGCCGACCACCACATCGTAGCCGCTGTCCCGCAGATTCAATGCATGCGCGCGGCCCTGGCTGCCATAGCCGAGTACGGCGATGCGCGCGCCGCGCAATGCTTTCTTGTCGACGTCTTTCTGCGAATACAAACGCATGCAAAATCTCCTTCGCTAAAATTCACTATCCGGAAAATGATCGACCCGTGCTTCCGGAAAGACAGCGGTCCCTCAAGCGGAGTCGGTGCAAGGGAATGGCGCGCAAGCGCTGTTAACTAGCCGCAAATAGCACCACAGAATCCCATATCATGCAAGAACTTCCAGGCGCCGGCGATGCGTCACGAGGGCTTGTATTCATGAATCCCGACAGCAGCAGTTCTATCCCATTGTGGTTGTTGTACGAAGACGAAATCGAAGCATGGTGCTTCGCGCAATCGAGCTTCACGCAGCAGTGGCTCGGTGCACAGAATTTCAAGGCTGAAAAACATCGCGTGGCGTTAGTGCCCGATGCATCAGGCGCACTCAGCGGCGCCGTTTGCGGCTTGGGCAAGAGACAGGGCGAAGTCTCTCTGTGGCACGCCGCCGGCTTGGCGGAACGATTGCCGGCCCGCTCTTTTCATCTTGCCCAGCGCTGGGGCGCGAACGAGGCGACACAGATCTGCTTGGGATTTGCCTACGGCTGCTATCGCTTCGATCGCTACCGCCAGTCCAAGCACGAACTGGCCCGGCTGGAGCCGGCGGGCACGACTGATCAATTCTTCGTCACCCATGCCGCGGAAGCATTGCGGCTGGCGCGAGATTGGATCAATACGCCGGCAGGGGATTTTGGGCCTGCTGAATTGGCGGCCGCTGCGCAGCAAGTGGCGCATCGCCACCAAGCACTATTCAAGGAATGGGTGGGCGAGGAACTGCTGGCGGCGAATTTTCCGGCGATTCACGCGGTGGGCCGGGCCAGCAGCCAGGCGCCGCGGTTGCTCGAGTTGCGCTGGACGCCTCCCGGCGGCGACTCGCTGCCGTGCCTCTGCTTGGTGGGTAAGGGAGTGTGCTTCGACAGCGGCGGTTTGGACATCAAGCCCAGCAGCGGCATGGCGCTCATGAAGAAGGACATGGGGGGCGCTGCGGTGGCGTTGGGATTGGCGCATCTGTTGATGAGCGCCAAGCTGCGCGCCCGCGTGCGGCTGCTGATCCCCGCGGTCGAAAACGCCATCAGCGGCAACTCCTATCGTCCGGGAGACGTATTGGCGACTCGCAAGGGCTTGACCGTGGAAGTGGGCAATACGGACGCGGAAGGCCGGCTGGTGTTGTGCGACGCGCTGGCGCTGGCGGATGAGGATCGACCCGATCTGATCATCGATTTCGCAACCCTGACCGGCGCTGCGCGCGTGGCCTTGGGTCCTGAATTGCCGGCGCTGTTCGGCAACGAGGAGCGCGCCGTCCAGGATTTGGCACGTTGCGCCGCCGCGGAACACGATCCGCTATGGCCCATGCCGCTGTGGGCCGGCTACGAGGATGAGTTGTCGAGCAAAATCGCCGACCTGAACAATGTCGTGGCCTCGGGATTCGCCGGCGCAATATTCGGCGCACTGTTTTTGAAGCGCTTCGTCACCGAGACGCCGCGCTGGCTGCACCTGGACTTATACGCGTGGAACTCCAAGGATCGCCCGGGGCGCAGCGTCGGCGCCGAAGCGCAGGCCCTGCGCGGAACCTATCGCTACTTGGTTGAACGCTATGGGGTTGCGTAAACTTGAGGCCATGAAAAAGAAAACTGCCCCCATCGATAGGCGCCGCTTTTCGCGGTTGGTGGTCGACGGCGTGAAGCAAACGCCCAGCCGCGCGATGCTGCGCGCCGTGGGATTCGTCGATTCGGACTTCGACAAACCGCAAGTCGGCATCGCCTCCACCTGGAGCAACCTGACGCCCTGCAATGTGCACATCGATGAGCTGGCGCGTCTGGCCGCGGCGGGCGTCGAGCAAGCCGGCGCCAAGGCTGTGACTTTCAACACCATTACGGTGTCCGACGGAATTTCCATGGGCACTCCCGGCATGCGCTACTCGCTGGTATCGCGTGAAGTGATCGCCGATTCGATCGAAACGGTGGTCGGCGCGCAAGGCTTTGACGGCGTCGTGGCCATCGGCGGCTGCGACAAGAACATGCCCGGCTGCATGATGGCCTTAGCGCGGCTCGATCGCCCGGCGGTGTTCGTCTATGGCGGCACCATCAAGCCCGGGACCGATCGGCGCGATATCGTTTCGGTATTCGAAGCGGTCGGCGGCCACGCGCGCGGCAGCGTCTCGGAACAAGAATTGAAATTCGTCGAGCGCACCGCAATCCCGGGACCCGGATCATGCGCCGGCATGTACACGGCCAATACCATGGCTTCCGCCATTGAGGCGTTGGGCATGAGCTTGCCGAACAGTTCGGCTCAAGATGCGATTTCCGGCCAAAAGCGCGACGACTGCACCAGAGCCGGCGCCGCGGTGGTCAAACTCATCGATCTAGGCATCTCGCCGCGGCATATCTTGACTCGCAAAGCGTTCGAAAACGCGATTACCGTGGTGATTGCCTTGGGCGGTTCCACGAATGCCGTGCTGCACCTGCTGGCCATTGCCTCCTCGGCCAATGTCAAATTGCAGCTGGACGACTTCACCCGAATCGGCAAACGCGTGCCTGTATTGGCGGATTTGCGGCCCAGCGGGCGCTACTCGATGTCCGAACTTGTGGCGATTGGCGGCATCCAACCTCTTATGAAGACCTTGCTCGACGCCGGGCTCCTGCATGGCAAGTGTTTGACCGTTACCGGCGCGAGCCTGGCAGACAACCTGCGCGATGTCGCGCCGTATCCTGCCGAGCAGAAAATCATCAAATCCATTAGCGACCCCATCAAGAAGAGCAGCCACTTGGTGGTGCTGTACGGAAATCTCGCTCCCGAGGGCGCTGTTGCAAAAATTACAGGAAAGGAAGGATTGCGCTTTAAAGGCAGGGCGCGAGTGTTCAATTCGGAGGAAGAATCCCTGCAAGGGATTCTTGGCGACAAAGTAAAATCCGGCGACGTCGTGGTGATCCGTTACGAAGGGCCGCGCGGCGGCCCGGGCATGCGGGAGATGTTGAGTCCGACCGGGGCCATCATGGGCAAGGGATTGGGCAACGATGTGGCACTAATTACCGATGGCCGTTTTTCAGGCGGCAGTCACGGCTTCGTGGTGGGGCATGTGTCGCCCGAGGCAGCCGTTGGCGGTCCGCTGGGCTTGGTCAAGACGGGCGATGATATATCGATTGATGCCGAAAGCCGCGAGATCACGCTGCATGTGAGTTCTGCAGAATTGAAGCGGCGTCGTAAATCCTGGGTACAGCCCAAGCCCTATGCCCGCCGTGGCGCTTTGGCGAAATACTCGAGAGAGGTGAGCAGCGCATCGCTGGGCGCAGTCACGGATCTCGAGCCGACATCATCTGTTGCGTCGAAGGCCACGCGATGACGGCGATTCATAGCGTCCATTCTTCGCGCATGCCGCGCTTGCAGTTCGGGCTTGTTATGTGTCAGGCTTCTTTACTCGCCGGAGGGAACTTGAAGGGACGCTCCTGGGAAATCCAGGTCGTAAGTTCGCGGCGTGCGCATCGCGCAAGTTCAAGAGATTAGGGGTAGGGTCGTTTAGACTTATGTACAAATACGAAGAACCGTCACTGTTTTCCGGCAGACGAGGCGCCGCCTTTATTGCCGTAATTCTTCTTCATGTGTTGATCGTGTGGGGATTCTATTCCGGCCTCGCCGGAAATTTGATTCAGAAAATTATTCCGCCTGTTGAAATTGCGCAGATCGAAAAACCCAAAGACATCGATAAGCCGCCACCGCCGCCCCCCAAATTAGAAGACGTTAAGCCGTTCGTTCCGCCGCCGGAATTCGTCGACATTCAAGCGCCGCAAGAAACGACGGCCATCACGCAGACGACCCAGGTGCAGCAAGCGCCGGCGCCGATCGCTCAGGCGCCCCCTGCGCCGGTACAAAGGGCCGTGTCCGGTCCGAAGATGGATCCTAAACATCCGTTCAAGATCGGCGAAGAGTATTACCCCGACGCGTCGAAGCGCGCCAACGAAGAAGGGCGCTGCATATTATTGATGAAGGTGGCCGCGGACGGGCGTGTGCTCGATGCCACCGTTCAAACCAGCAGCGGTTTTCCGCGTCTGGATGATGCCTGTCTGAAAGGCGTCAAAGGGCAAAAAATGATTCCAGCAATGGAGGACGGAAAGGGCGTTGAAGGCACCTTCCCGTTCGCGATCGTGTGGCGCCTCAGGTAGAGGATGCGCACGGGCTTCAGTCTTCTCAATTTGAATGACGTTTCACTAGTTAAATTTTATAAGTAGAGGGAATCGGTCAATGCAAGAGACAGTAGTTGAAAACCCATATGGCCTGAGTGCGCTGATCGCGCAGGGCAATATCGTCAGCAGGTCGATCCTCGCCGTTTTGCTGATCATGTCGTTTCTGACGTGGTTCATTATGATTACCAAGTTCCTGGATCAGCGCCGGCTCAAGCTTCAGGCCATCGAAGCCGAGAAGGAATTCTGGAGCTCGAGCAGCCTTACGGATGCCATTAGCAAGTTGAAGGGCACGTCCAATCCGTTCCGCGCGCTGGCCGAAACCGGCAAGCAAGCGTACGAATACCACGAAGTGAACAAGACCCGCCTCTCCAGCGCCATCGGCACCAGCGAGTGGATCACCGAGTCGCTGCAGCGCACCGCGGATGCCATTATCAGCCGCATTCAAAACGGCCTGCCGGTGCTCGCTTCGGTGGGTGCGACCGCGCCTTTCGTCGGTCTGCTCGGCACCGTGATCGGTATCTACAACGCGCTCATTGCGATCGGCGTCTCCGGGCAGGGTTCCATCGACAAGGTGGCCGGCCCCGTCGGCGAGGCCTTGATCATGACCGCCATCGGATTGGTCGTGGCCGTTCCGGCCGTGCTGGGTTACAACGTGCTTCTGCGCCGCAACAAAGTAGTCCAGGAGCGTGTCAGCCACTTCACCCACGAGCTTCATGCCTACCTGATCTCCGGTTCCAAGATGGGGCTGGGAATGGATAAGCCGATCTCGCCGGTGGGCAAGCCCGCCGCGGCGCCTGCTCGCTAGGAAATCGCGCCCATGGCAATGACTGTAGGTGGTGACAACGAAGGCGAAGCCATGTCGGACATCAATGTCACGCCCCTAGTGGACGTGATGTTGGTGCTTCTGATCATCTTCATCATCACGATTCGAGTGATCGTTCATCAGGTCCAGTTGGATCTGCCCAAGGCTACTAATCTGGTTACCCAGACGAAGCCCGAGAACATCACCATCGCGGTGGACAAGCAGGGCGCCATTTACTGGAATATGAAGCTGCTCTCAGGCCAGGACGAGCTGTTGCAGCAACTGCGCGGCATCGTGCGCCAGGAGCCGCAGCCGGAAGTGCATATTCGCGGCGACTCGAACGTGCGCTATCAATTCGTCGGTCAAGTACTGGTGGCGACTCAGAAGATCGGCATAAAAAAAGTTGCCTTCATTACTGAGCCCGACCAGATAATTCCCACCAGGTAGGATTGAATTCATGGCCATCAGTCTAGGCTCTGGCGCTTCGGGCGCACCGTTAGCCGACATCAACATGACGCCGTTGATCGACGTCATGTTGGTGCTCTTGATCATCTTCATCATCACGTTGCCGCATCAAACCCACGCGGTGAAAATCGACAATCCCATGCCGCCTCCGCCGAACATGCCGCAGCCGCCGCCGCCGGTAGTGATCGATCTGGCGATCGATTTCGACGGTACGCTGCTGTGGAACAAGGAGCCGGTGGATCGCAAGACGCTGCAGAACAACATTTCGGCCGAGGCCACCCAGGAGCCCCAACCGGAAGTGCACATCACGGTGGATAAATTTGCGAAGTACGAAATCGTCGCGCAAACCCTCGCGGATTTGCAGCATCGAGGCTTGAAAAAAATCGGCTTCGTCAACAACGACTTCTTCTAAGCAGGAATTTCCCAGGTGAATTTGCGGCGCGTCATACCTGGCAACGGGTTGTCGCGCCGTTTGTTGTTTCAAGCTTTATAGCGAGGATTGGTAATGAGTCATTCGATACAGGATTTTCGCCGCCACTGGCTTGATCGTCAGGGTTTTTGGGCGCTGCTGATCACAGCCTGCTTCGCATTCACTGCGCAGGGCGCACTCGCCGCGGATAAGGACAAGGACAAGCCGAAGGGCAATG
>JAXDQN010000453.1:0-2838 GCA_034667865.1 Gammaproteobacteria bacterium | reverse complement strand
GTTCGAGCCATGGTTGACCACATAAAGAAACTGTCCGTTGGGATCGACTGTGAGTGCGAACGGCGTCGCCTCCGTGGTGGCGAAGGGCGATCCGGCAATCGCGCCGAGCGCGCCGGAGGCGTTGATGGCGTAGGCGGATAGGTTATTCGACAGCTGATTGGCCACATAGGCAAAGCGGCCCGCTTCTGTGCAGTTGACGATTACATTCGTCACATTTGATTTACCAATGGTGCCCGAAGCGTTGCGCACGGCGCAGGTTTGCGTGGGGTTTGTCGGCTGGGTGACCACGGTCACCGAATAAGAGTCCTTGTTTTGCAACCGATCGCCCAAGGTGAACTCGCCATTCGCGTCGAGCGTCAGTTGCTTGCCGGAGTTGTCCTGTAGCACCAATCCCGTGCCATGCAGTCCGGTGAGCGTACCGCCCACCCTATACTGGGCGCCCAGCGGACAACCCGCGAGAGCAATCCCCGCCACGGCCAACGTCATCCATGTCAATTTGTTCACGCAACATCTCCGCTGTAATAGCCTTGGATGCGACATCCGCGCCGCGAATAGATTCCCTCGATGTCGCGGTCGGTGCTGCCATTTCATTGTAAACTTTTAGGACGCAGCGGCGTTGTATGGTCAATGCGCTCAGGTTTGGGTTGGAGTAATGTCGCGGGACTGCGACAGCGATTCTAGTGAACCAGCGCATAGTGCAAAAAAGGAACGAGCCGTAGAGTTGCTGAATCACGCATTAGCTGCAAACCGCGGGCTATCGTGAACTAAAAGGGCGAAGGAGTCGCCCGGGAAGAGGATTTTTCTATGATGCCATTGACAGCCCGCGATGCTCGCATCGCGATACTTTGCGGCGCGGTATTCGTCGCGGCCTTGAGCCCGCGCATCGCTTCGGCGACCTTGGGCGAGCCGGAAGTTTCCGTACAGGCGGATAGCGCCAAATTGCAAAGTTCCGTCAAGATGACCGACCGGTCGTTGTACCACGTGCACGAAATGACGCTGGAAACCGGCACCGTGGTGCGCGAATTCGCCGGTCTCGATGGCAAGGTATTCGCCGTGTCCTGGCACGGACCCTATATGCCGAATCTTCGTCAAACCTTGGGCAAGTATTTTGACATCATGACCTCGGCGCCCCGCGGGCGCGCCGATCGCAATCACCTGCAAATCCAGCAGGGCGACCTGGTGGTGCAAAACGGCGGTCACATGCTGTCCTTCTCAGGAAGGGCTTATCTGGCCAGCGCGATTCCCGCCGGCGTTTCAGTTGGAGACTTGCACTAATGAAGAACAATTTACGAGCACTGCGCGGCGCACTCGCTGTCGCTCTGGCGTTGACGGTCATTTCCTGTGGCGGCGGCGGTGGGAAGGCGGGCGTTGCGTCCCACACTCAGCCGGCGGCTGGATCGAATGTGGCTACGGTCATCGTCGATGCGGGTCCGCTACCCACCACTCAGCCGAGCGTCAATACCCTGTTCACTACCGTGACGATCTGCATGCCGGGCTCAACCACTCAGTGCGCCACCATCGACCATGTTCAAGTGGACACCGCGTCGTTTGGATTCCGCGTTCTGGCGGCGGCGCTGCCCAGCGGCTTTACGCTGCCGGTGGTAACGCTGCCGAACGGCGCAGGCTCATTGGTGGAGTGCACGGTGTTTGGCGACGGCTATAGCTGGGGACCGGTGGCACGTGCGGATTTCACCATCGCGGGCGAATCGGTGGCCTCGATGCCATTGCAGGTCATTGGCGACTCGCGCTTTTCAACCGTTCCGACGGCCTGCAGCAGTAGCTCCACGGTCGCAGTTGAAGAAGACACCGTCGCGGCTTTCGGCGCGAACGCCATCATCGGCATCGGCGTGGAGCCGAGCGATTGTCCGGCATGCGCGCAGCAAACAGGACCCAAAGTTTATTTTGCATGCACCACGGCTACTGCCTGTACCGAAACCATGGTGCCGTCGGCCGACTTGGTGCCAAATCCTATTTCCGATTTTGCGACCGACAACAACGGAAGCTTATTAGTGCTGCCCTCTGTGCGCTTGGCAGGATCAGCCACGGTGACCGGTTCGTTGATCTTTGGCGTGGACACGCAAACCAAAAATCAGTCGGGCTCGCAAACCGTCGCCTTCATTGATCCGAACAACGCGGAACTGACGATGGTTTATAAGGGCACGCCGCTGACTGACAGCTTCATCGACAGCGGTACGAATGGAATTTATTTCTCCGACACGACGCTCACCACGTGCCCTGGTAATGCATCCGCTTTTTATTGTCCCAGCTCGACTCAAAATTTGCCGCTGGGGATCAACCTGCACAATGGCAGCGTCTTCAATACGAATTTCAACGTGGTCAACGCGGATACGCTGACCAATGCGATGGCGGCATTCCCGGGCCTCGCCGGCACGCTGCCGGCGTCCTTGGATGGCTTCGATTGGGGATTGTCTTTCTTCTATGGAAGGCGTGTGGCCACGGTGATTGCGGGAAACACCACTTCCGCGGGGACGGGGCCCTACATCGCCTTCTGACCCAATCTACCGCCTGGCGGAGAGGCAGGCTAAACTGCCTTTCAATGAACACCTTGGCGTCTTCCACGGCGGCCCGCGCCTCCACGCTGCAACTGGACTACCTGTCTTGCGGGCAGCTCGGCGCTCTGCCGCCCAGCTGGTGGCGAAATGTCCTGGGAGTGGTCGGTCTGGGCTCGTCGCCGAGCTTCGATCGGATTCGCGTCCCCATGGCAAGCAGCATGACGCCTTCATTGCGCCAGGCGGATTTGTGCGAAGTGTGGCGGACCGATGCGGGGGCGGAACTGGTGAACGGCGAAGCCCGCCATTCGAGCCTGCGCTACCGTTA
>JAXDQN010000452.1:0-11780 GCA_034667865.1 Gammaproteobacteria bacterium | reverse complement strand
TTCCATCGGGCGTGCGGCAGCCGGCGGAGGTGTTGCCGCCATCGAACTCGGCGCTGCGAAGCCCGTCCGCAATGCCGTAGACGTGCACCGCGGGGACGATTTTTGCACCGCTGGCGATGGCTTCCAGATCCGCTCGCAGTGCGGTCACGATGCCCTTGTCGGTGGTCATCCAAAATCGATGCGAATCATCCTCGAGAATCGTGAAAATTGATTCTTGCAAGGCGCCGAATTGGGCGAACGTCGTAATCTGGCCGTCGCGCCACAGTGAAAAGCCGCCGGCGGACCCTAGCCAGATTTTGCCTTGGTCATCCTCATGAATCGCCTCTATCGTGTCGCTTGGCAGTCCATCGGCGGTGCCGAAATGACGGACGCGATTGCCTTCGATGAGGAATACGCCGCGGTTGGATGTTCCCACCCACAAGCGGCCCCGGCCATCTTCATAGATCATCCTGATCCACGGTGCACCGGTGGTTTGCAGCAGCGGCAGCATCGAGGTGACTTTGTCTTGCTCGATCAAATCGAGGCCGCCGTTTTCGCCCACCCAAATGCGCCCGCGTCGATCCTCCCAGAGAGCTGTGACCGTGTCGGCCGACAGACCGGCTTTGGTGTCGAATGCCCGTATGCCCTGCGCATCGATGCGTAGCACTCCGGCGCCGTCGGTGCCGGCCCAGACGCTGCCGTTGCGGTCCTCTTTCACCGCGCGTACCCGGATGTTGCCGCGCGCGACGCGCGACAAGTCGACCGACGTGATCCGCCCGTCGACATAACTGCTCAATCCGGCGGTGGTGCCGACCCATACACCGCCCTTCGATCGCGGCGCAATGGTCCAGGCAACATTGCTGGCGAGCCCTTCGGGTTCACCAAAGGTCGGAAACTTCGGATTGCGCAGGCGCAGCAGTCCGACTGCGCCGCTGCCGATCCATAAGCTCCCCTCGGCGTCCTCGTACAACGCGCCGAGATCACTGCTGGCGAATTGATTGGTGGTCAACTCACGAAAATCGTCGTCACGCCAACGCACCAGACCGCCGGTGCTGGTGCCGATCCACAAATTTCCATCGCGGTCTCGCGCCAAGGCGCGCACACGTGAGCCGAGTTGCGCGCGTTGCAACATCTTGCCGTCGTCGCCTCCCGCCTTGCGGAACAGCAGCCCGCTGTTGGTACCGAGCCATAACGCGCCGTCTGGATCGAGCAGCATGGCGCTGACTGCATCCACGGCGGTGTGCGATACGGATTGCACCGCTTGAAATCTCTGCCCATCGAATTGGTACAGGCCGCCGGTTCCCATGGCCACCCACAGTGCGCCATGATCGTCTACTTGCAGCGCATTGATGGCCCCATCATGCAATTCACTCGAGGGTTCAACCAGCGAGCGATCGCCGGCATGGATCGCGAACAGTCCATGAGCGGTGCCGATCCACACTCGGCCTTCGCCATCCTCGGAGATGGCGCGAACGTCGACATGGGCCAGCGGACCTGATTTGTCGAAGCGCCGGACGTGACCGTTCTCAACCACGACAATGCCCGACCATCCGCCGACCCACAGCTTGCCGGTGTGATCGACAAATAACGTCGTAATGAACTTGTTCGGAAAGTCAGGGACGTTGGAATTGTCGTAGGTGACGAAGCGCACCCCGTCGAATCGCGCCAGGCCCTCTTGCGTGCCTATCCACAAGTATCCGTCCGGCGTGCGCGCAATGGCCGCCACAGATGACTGCGGCAACCCATCCGCGATCTGCCAATTGTCGACCACGTACTGACTGAGTTGCAGCGCTGGATCGAGGGCAAGGGCCGGGCCCGGTACGACCAATAGAAACGCCGCCAGCAAGCGGCGACACATGGGCAAGATTGCCCGCAAACCAAGCCTTAACAGTCGCTCACCGCCCATCGCCATCCTCCGGAGACGCCGCTACAGGCCGATCCGCAGCCATGACAAGCTACGGGCGGGGCGATTCGTTCCTTATTTGGCTATTTAGCGGCCGAGTTGCGCCCTTCTGAAGGGCGCGGCCTGCAAGGCGCGACCTGCAAGGCGCGACCTGCAAGGCGCGGCGATTTTAGGCTGATTGATCCTGCAGAGATCCGATGTGCACTGGTATTTGGTTCAGCTCCGCAGCGGCTGTGGACGAGGCGGTCAATCCAGCGTAGCGACCTGTGTTGGCATGGGCGAGAAACTTCTCGGGCAACGCGGCATAGACCGCCAAGCTCAATCCCGCGACCGTAGCGGTAGCCGAAGCGGCAATCAGACCTAGGACAATTAAGCTCATCTGAAACATTTCCTTGTGGTTACCGGCACCCCGACAAAATTAGCGGGTGCCGTCAGCGGGTATCCTCACCTCTGAGGAGTGCCCTTGTCTGTGAGATATATCGTATATCAACAATGTCACTTCGCAATTGAGATAACTTGCACGACAGTTGAACTGCGCTCATGCGCCCTCCCCGCTGATGTTTTCTTTTTATATTCAATAAGTTAATGCAGCCTTGCGGCTCCCGCCGGAGCGTTTGTGCCCCTTTGGTTTGTCTGTTGTGGCGCATGTCAAATATGTGATATATCTCACGTGTTGACTAATAAGGATCGCTTTGCAGGCTGTAAGGGGAAGTTATCGATGGCGCACCCGACCGTGAGCACGAAGCCCAATCCGGGCAATTCTTCCGTCCTCGGCAACCCGTGGACTCAGTTGATCATCGGTGTGATCTGCATGGCTTGTGTGGCCAATCTGCAATACGGCTGGACGTTGTTCATCAACCCCATCGATGCGAAGTATCACTGGGGACGCAGCAGTATCCAGGTCGCGTTTTCCGTGTTCGTGGTGATCGAGACCTGGTTGATCCCCGTTGAAGGCTATCTGGTCGATCGCTTTGGCCCCCGCTGGGTGGTGATCAGCGGTGCGATTCTCATCGCGCTCGCGTGGGTGGTTAATTCCTATGCTGACTCCTTATCGATGCTGTACGTGGGGGCTGCATTGGGCGGCATCGGCACCGGTTGTGTCTACGGCACCTGCGTCGGCAACGCATTGAAATGGTTTCCCGGGCGACGCGGTCTCGCTGCCGGCATCACCGCGGCCGGCTTCGGTGCCGGCGCTGCCATCACCATTGGACCGATTTCCACCATGATCAACCAGGCAGGTTACGAACATGCCTTCTTGGTATTTGGCTTGCTGCAAGGCGCCGTCATTTTCGTGATGGCCTGGTTGTTGCTCGTGCCGCCCGCCTCGCTCGCCACTGCCCCGGTAAAGATCAATCAGACTGCGCGTGGCTATACACCGGCCGAAGTGCTACGCAGTCCCGTGTTCTATGTGCTGTATGTGATGTTCGTGCTGATCGCGACCGGCGGACTGACGTTGGCCGCTTCGATGGCGCCGATCGCCAAGGATCTGAAAATCGACAAGGTGCCGGTGGAGTTGTTCGGTTTCGCCATGCCGGCACTGGTCTTTGCGCTGTCGCTGAACCGGATTTTCGACGGTTTTGGCCGGCCTTTCTTTGGTTGGTTATCCGATCAGATCGGCCGCGAATACACGATGGCGCTTGCCTTCCTGGCCGGTGCGGCGGCGTTGTTCACGCTTAGCCAGGCTGGGACCAACCCCGTCGTTTTCGTGCTGGCGACCGCGCTGTACTTTGGCGTCTACGGGGAAATCTTCAGTTTGTTTCCCGCCACCCAGGGCGACACCTTCGGATCGAAGTACGCGGCTGCGAACGCCGGGATGCTGTACACGGCCAAAGGCGCCGGCGCGCTGTTGGTGCCCGTGGCCGCTGCGATCGCGAAAGATCATGGCTGGGGCGCGGTTTTTTCCGTCGCGATGACCTTCAACATCATTGCCGGACTGATGGCGCTGGTCCTGCTCAAACCGCTGCGCAAACAGCACTTTGCCAACAACCAAAGTGCGCAGCGGAACGCAACTCGAACCGTTTCTGAAACCCGCGCGACTTGAGCGCGTAACTACACCCAAAGAGTGATTCCATGCCACATAACCTCAAATTAAAAGAACTGCCGCTCGAAGTCGCCGCGATGACGGACGGATTCCATCTGGTGATCGATGCGCTGAAAGCCAACGATATCGACACGATCTTCGGCTTGGTGGGCATTCCCATCACCGACCTGGCCCGGATGGCGCAGGCCGAAGGCATGCGCGTCATCGGTTTTCGTCACGAACAACACGCCGGCAACGCAGCAGCCATTGCCGGCTATATCACCAAGAAGCCGGGAATCTGCCTGACGGTTTCGGCGCCGGGATTTCTGAATGGATTGACTGCCTTGGCCAACGCCACCACCAACTGCTTTCCCATGATTTTGATCAGCGGCTCGAGCGAGCGCGAGATCGTCGATTTGCAGCAGGGCGACTACGAAGAGATGGATCAGCTGAACGCTGCCAAGCCCTATGCCAAAGCGGCGTACCGCATCAACCATGCCGAGGACATCGGCATCGGCATCGCGCGAGCGATTCGCGCGGCCGTTTCCGGTCGTCCCGGCGGCGTGTACCTGGACCTGCCCGCGAAATTGCTGGCCCAAACGCTCGACGCTGCGGCAGGGAAGCAGTCCATCGTTCGTGTGATCGACGCGGCCCCGCGTCAGTTGCCCGCGCCGGACTCGGTCGAACGCGCAATTGCGCTGCTGAAAGGCGCCAAGCGCCCGCTGATCATTTTGGGCAAAGGCGCCGCCTACGCGCAGGCCGACACCGCCATCCGCGCACTGGTGGAAAATTCCGGAATTCCCTATCTGCCCATGTCCATGGCCAAGGGACTGCTGCCTGACAATCATCCGCAATCCGCTTCCGCCGCCCGCTCATTCGTTTTGGCGGAAGCCGACGTGGTCATGCTGATCGGAGCGCGACTCAACTGGTTGCTGGCGCACGGCAAGGGCAAAACCTGGGGTGGGCCGAAGCAATTCATCCAGATCGACATTGCGGCCACTGAAATGGACAGCAACGTCGCCATCGCTGCGCCCGTGGTCGGCGATATCGGCTCGTGCGTGGCCGCGCTCGATGAACATATCAAGAGCAACTTTCCGAGGCCCAGCGGCGATTGGATCAAAGCCATCCAGGAGCGCAAGGACAAGAACCTCGCCAAGATGGCGGCGTCCCTCGAAAAAAATCCAACGCCGATGAGCTTTCACAGTGCGCTGCGCGTGATCCGTGACGCCATCAAAAGATATCCCGACATCAACGTGGTGAATGAAGGCGCCAATACGCTGGACTTCGCACGCAGCATCGTCGACATGTACAAACCGCGCAAGCGCTTCGACTCGGGCACTTGGGGCATCATGGGCATCGGCATGGGTTACGCCATCGGCGCCGCCGTGACGACCCGACACCCCGTGGTGGCCATCGAGGGTGACAGCGCCTTCGGCTTCAGCGGCATGGAACTCGAGACCATCTGCCGTTACAACCTGCCCGTAACCACGATTGTATTCAACAACAATGGTGTCTACCGCGGCACTGACGTAAACCCGACCGGCGGCAGCGACCCCTCGCCCACCGTGTTCGTCAAGAACGCGCGTTACGACAAAATGATCGAAGCCTTCGGCGGTGTCGGCTACAACGCCACCACCCCGGCTGAGCTCGAAGCCGCGTTGCTGGAATCGATCGCGGCGGGCAAACCCGCTCTGATCAATGCCGTCATCGATGAGTCCGCAGGGACCGAGAGCGGCCGGTTGACCAATTTGAATCCGGCCAGCGCCGTCGCCAACGCTAAGTAGACCAAGACCATTTCACTCAGGAGTTGATTTATGACTTTGCCGTTAGAAGGTATTCGCATCATTGATTTCACGCACGTTCAGGCCGGACCTGCGTGCACCCAGCTGTTGGGTTTCTACGGAGCCGACGTGATCAAGGTCGAACGGCCGGGATCCGGCGACGTCACCCGCAATCAGTTGCGCGACGTGCCAAATGCCGACGCCCTGTACTTCACCATGTTGAATGGCAACAAGCGATCGTTGACGCTCGACACCAAGACCCCCGAAGGCAAAGAGGTGTTGGAAAAAATGATCCAGGCCTCTGATGTGTTGGTCGAGAACTTCGGTCCCGGCGCATTGGATCGCATGGGCTTCTCCTGGGAACGCATCCAGGAATTGAATCCGAAGTTGATCATGGCCTCCGTCAAGGGTTTCAGCGACGGTCATTCCTACGAAGACTTGAAGGTGTACGAAAATGTGGCGCAATGCGCCGGGGGCGCCGCCTCCACCACCGGCTTTTGGGATGGTCCGCCGACGGTTTCCGCAGCCGCATTGGGCGACAGCAACACCGGCATGCACCTGGCGATCGGCATTTTGACGGCGTTGATGCAGCGTACCAAGACCGGCAAGGGCCAAAAGGTATCTTGCTCCATGCAAGATGCCGTGCTGAATCTGTGCCGCGTGAAACTGCGCGACCAGCAGCGCTTGGATAAGATCGGGTACCTGGAAGAATATCCGCAGTATCCCCATGGCACCTTCACCGATGTGGTGCCGCGCGGCGGCAACGCCGGCGGCGGTGGGCAGCCGGGTTGGGTGTTGAAATGCAAGGGCTGGGAAACCGATCCAAACGCCTATATTTACTTCACCATCCAGGGACATGCCTGGGAACCGATCACCCGCGCAATCGGCAAGCCGGAATGGGCCAAGGATCCTGGCTACATGACCGCGCAGGCTCGCCAAGATAAGATTTTTGACATCTTTGCGACCATCGAAACGTGGCTTCAGGACAAGACCAAGTACGAAGCGGTCGATATCCTGCGTAAGTTCGACATACCGTGCTCGCCGGTGTTCTCTATGAAGGAACTGGCGGCATCGCCGGACCTGCGCAAGAGCGGCTCGATCGTCGAGGTCGACCACAAGGTGCGCGGCAAGTACCTGACGATCGGCAGCCCGATCAAGTTCTCGGACATGAAGGTGACGGTCACACCCTCGCCCGTGCTCGGCGAACACACGGACGAAGTGCTGAAGGATCTGGGCTACGGAAAGGACGCCATCGCCCAGCTGCACGCCGCGCGCGCAGTCTAGCGAGACCCGGTCTAGCGAGAGCGGAAGCGGCGTCCATTGGGGCGCCGCTTTTTCATATAGTTAGAATCAGAAAACTGGCAGCGGCCAATGTACGGAGTTTCCCATGAGCGCCCATAAGATCGATTTTGCGCAACTACTGCAGGTGATGGGCGACGCGGTGATCGTTGCAGATCCGCAGGGAAACATCGTGTTCTGGAATGCCGCGGCAACGCGGATTTTTGGTTTCACCGAAGCGGAAGCGATGGGCCAGAACCTGACCTTGATCACGCCGCAGCGCCTGCAACAGCGGCATAACGCCGGCTTCGAGAAATCCATGGCCACTGGCACCACCCGCTATGGCACCACCTTGCTCAAGGTGCCCGCCACACACAAGGACGGGCGCAACCTGTCGATTGCATTCAGCGTGGCCATGCTGTTTGACCCGCAACACCAGGTGACCGGCATCGCCGCGGTCATCCGCGACGAGACGCAGCGTTTTCAAGAAGACCGCGAACTGCGCAAGAAACTGGCCGAATTCGAAAAACCCGCCTGATCCTGCGATTCACGTGTTGATACGTAATAGACTGATTATCCTGGTATTATCGGCAATCTGCCCCGGCACGGTAAGTGATCCGTGCACGCCCGCTTCAGGGAAATACTGACTTCAGAATAGCCATCAATTGCCGTTAGTCTAGTGACTAAGGGTTAAGCGGAACCGACGTGTTCAAGGATGTAACCGGTGCGATCAACTCCTGTGTTCGCCAGCACTCCACTTGCGATGGATGGCCTCGACGAACTATCGATCCTTCTGGTCGAAGACAATGACGCGGACGCCGAGTTAATCGTCCGAGCGCTTCGCAAGGGTCGTCTCGTCAATGTCGTGCATCGGGTCCGAGACGGCATCGAAGCCTTGGAGTTCCTCGCGATGTCAGGAGCCTCTCAAGATCTGCGCGCGGACCTGCCCAGCCTTATTTTTTTGGACCTGGACATGCCTCGGATGGATGGACAGGAATTTCTGCGCCGCTTGAAGCTCGACGAGCGAACCAGCCGGATTCCCGTCGCGGTGTTCGCTTCCTCTACCGAGGAACTCGATCTTTCCGAATCGTACCGACAAGGCGCCGATACTTATATTGTGAAGCCGCCGAATCACGACGCATTCGCGCAGGCCGTATCCGATGCGGCGTTGTACTGGCTGGTAATGCGGAGAAATAAGGCCTAGCGAGACAAATCCATCATCGACGCTATAGCTTGCTTGAGTTGCTGTTGCGTATAGGGCTTGGCCAGCCGCCCGATCGATCCGACCACGCCGTCGGGGAATTCTGCAAACCCGGTCGCGAGAACCACAGGCAGCGATGGTCGTCTCGCGCGCAGCGCTTCGATCAATTCCAAGCCGGTCATGACGGGCATCGCCTGGTCAGTAATGAGCAGATCGACACCCGGATCGGCATCAAAAGCATCCATCGCCTTCAGCGCCGATGAAGCGGCAATAACCCGATGACCAAGATCTTCGAGCAATGCCACGATGTTGGCCAAAACCAGCGTGTCGTCATCGACTGCGAGCACGCACAGCTGCTGCTGCGACTGCGTGCGCTGACCATGCGTATTTACGACGCTCGCCATAGGCGCATCTACCCGCGCCACACAAGGTAACCAGATTTCTACGGTGGTGCCGCTGCCCAGGACGCTGTGCACCATCAACTTGCCACCCGATTGCCCCGCCAGGCCGTCGACCATGGAAAGCCCGAGGCCGGTGCCTTTGCCTATGCCCTTCGTGGTGAAAAAAGGCTCGGTGGCTCGGGCCAGGGTGGCCTCATCCATGCCGATTCCGGAATCCGCAACCGAAAGGCACGCATAGCGGCCGGCGGCCAATCCGCTCGGATGATTGCTTTCAATTGTTGCCGTTCGGACGCCGACGGCGATGCTGCCGCCACCGGGCATGGCGTCGCGCGCATTAATGGCCAGATTGAGTAGGGCCGTCTCGAGCTGAGTGGCGTCGGTAACCGCATACAGCTCGTCACGCGGAAGGTGCAATTCGATGCCGATTCCCGGGCCGAGCGAACGCTCCATCAGTTCGCTCGCGTTGTTGATGAGGCCTTTGAGTTCCACCGCCTCGGATTTCAATTCTTGGCGCCTTGCGAAAGCAAGCATGCGCTGCGTAAGAGAGGCTCCGCGTTTGGCTCCCTGCACAGCCGTGTCGAGCAGCCCCAATACCTTCGGATCATCCGGCAGGCGCTTTCGAAGCAACTCTAAGCTGCCGAGCACCGCCATCAACAGGTTGTTGAAATCGTGTGCGGCGCCCCCGGTAAATTGCCCGACCGCTTCCATTTTCTGCGCCTGCCGCAGACGCGACTCAGCCGCTCGTCGCTCGGTGATGTCGCGGGTGATTTTCGCAAATCCAACAATCCGCCCATCGCTATGAATGGCATCGATAATGACGTTGGCCCAAAAGCGGCTTCCGTCCTTGCGCAGCCGCCAACCCTCCGTCTCAAACCTTCCCTCCTTCGCAGCCGTGCACAGGCCGGTCATGGGCTTCCCTAAGCGGCGATCCTCTTCGCTGTAAAACCGCTGGAAATGCTGGCCGATGACTTCGTCCGCATCATATCCCTTGATGCGCTTGGCGCCGGCGTTCCAACTGACGACGTTACCGGACGGGTCCAGCATGTAGATGGCATAGTCGGTGACGCTGTCGACCAGAAGACTGAAACCACGTTCGCTTTCGGTGAGGCGCGCCAACGCCTCTTCCAGCGCGCGCGTACGCTCGAAAACCTTCATTTCCAATTTCGTATTGAGCGATTGCAGAGCTGCTTCTGAGATTTTTCTCGCGGTGATGTCGCTGGAGACCGCCAGTTGAGCAATGCTGCCATCATCTAACACGATAGGAGCCGCGTGCGTCTCCATGTGACGTCGCGTCCCTTTCAAGGAGATGATATCGAATTGCCAGTCGAGAGTTTCGCCGCCACAAACCCGCAGATGTTTGTCGCGCCACAGACTGCGGTGTTCCGCAGCGACCAAATCGAACGTGCAAGCCTGATTCACCGATTCCCAACAATCTGCATCAATCATGCGCAGGCCGGCAGGGTTCATTTTGAGCAAGCGGCCGTCGCGCGCCACCACTTTGATGCATTCGGGCGTGGTATCGAGGAGTGTGGAAAGAATGCCATTTCCGTAAATCAGGTCGGAAGTGTCATCCACAGCGATAGAATGTTTTGTTTTCAAATGCAGCCGCCCCGCCAAAGACTAGCACTTCGACTAGCGCTTCGCGGCAAACAGAGCGGTAGGACAAATCCGACACCCTTGGCGCCAACGCGGCTGTCCCAAACTGTTGCAGTATTCGAAATACAGCGGGTGGCCGAGTTGCGGCGTGACCGACCAGCCAGCTTCCGGAAACACTGTTTCGCCGCCCTGCTCGACGTCATTCCAATAGAAAAGTTGTGTGGAGGGCGTGATCGCTGGCGTGTGGTCGGGACTTGGCCGACAATCAAGTATGTTAAACATCCACTTCAGGCCGTGGCTCGGGCTGGTGGGTGTGTTCGCCATGAATCTCGCGTTTACGCAGCCCTCAATCCAACCCGCGGCCGAGCAGCTCCAGCAAATTCGGAGTCGCCTGGGTACGGCGCGGCGTGAGGGAAATTGGCCCGAGTACCTCGCAAGCGCCAAGCAGCAAAGTCAATTTCTCGATGGATCTCCTCTGTCCCGGCTCGAGCTCGCGCGGGCTCAAATTCACTTGAATGACAACCGCGCCGCCTTGGAAGAGCTTTTAGCCTATGCCCGTATGGGCCAAGCCTCGAATTTTATTGAGACCGCACCGGAATTTGCGTCGCTGCGCGAAACCCCTGGGTTTGCGCCGATCCGCCGGCGCCTGCTGAAGAACCGCAATCCCATCACGCATGCTTCGGTGGCCTTTCGGCTCACGGATGCAAGCTTGCTGCCGGAGGACATCGACTATGACGCGCGCCGGCAGCGCTTCATGATCACCAGTGTGCTTCAGCACAAGGTGGTGTCGGTCGATGCCGCGGGAAACATGGCCGATTTCGCCATCGCGCCCGATGCGTGGCCCATGCTCGCCTTGAAGATCGACTCGCAGCGGCAATTGCTCTGGACCACGGAAGTCGCCTTGAACGGCTTTACTGTCGTACAGAAGTCCGACCAGGGCCGATCCGTGCTTTTGTGCTACGACCTCAAAACCGGTCAGTTATTGCGCCGCATCGAGGGACCTCGACCGAGCGCGCTCGCCGACATTTCGCTGATCGAGAATGGCGATGTAATTGCCTCCGACGGGGATCACGGCGGCGTCTATCGGCTGAAGGTGGGAGGCGACCAATGGGAGCGTCTCGATGGCGGCGATTTCATCTCACCGCAAACGGTGGCCATGGCGTCGGACAGTAAGCACCTGTATGTGCCGGACTACACGCGCGGCATCGGCGTCCTCGATATCCAATCAAAGCAAGTAACGTGGATTCCCGCGAGCGGACAATTTTCCTTGCAGGGTATCGATGGGTTGTATCGAGTGTCCGATACTTTAATCGCGGTACAAAACGGGACCGATCCGGAGCGGGTAATTCAGTTTTCCATCGATCCGTCGTCGTCGCGAATCCTCTCGGAGGCCGTCATCGAACAAGCCACCGCAACGTTGCGAGATCCGACGCATGCAGTGGTGGTCGCCGGGGTGCTCTACTACATCGCCAATTCTGGCTGGGACGTACTCGATGCAGCCGGCGAAGTTGAAGCAGGCAAGAGCCTGACGGCGCCATTCATCATGCGCGCCGCCACGCTTCGCTAACCTAGGATCACTTCGGCTTTTTGAAGCGATACAGAAACTGGTCCGTATGGCCAC
>JAXDQN010000451.1:0-5166 GCA_034667865.1 Gammaproteobacteria bacterium | reverse complement strand
ATACAATCGCGGTTTTGGCGCGACGCTCACGTTGCGTGCACGCTGCAATGGCTCCTGCTCCTCGCGATTCCACGGAAGACTGCCGATGAATGAAATACTGGTTCTGTATTATTCGCGCCAAGGAAGCACCGCGGCGCTGGCCCGACAGGTGTGCCGCGGAGTCGAGGCCGTGGCCGGTATTCAGGCAAGATTGCGCACCGTTCCGGCTGTGACCGCGACCATCGAGCGGCTGGATCCAGTGGTGCCCGATGCGGGAGCACCGTATGCCACCCAAGAGGATCTGATGCAGTGCTGCGGCCTGATCTTGGGCAGTCCCACCCGCTTCGGCAACATGGCCGCACCGCTCAAATTCTTTCTGGACGGCACCAGCGCGCTGTGGCTGTCCGGCGCCTTGGTGGGAAAACCTGCGGGAGTCTTCACCTCCACCCAGACCATGCACGGCGGACAGGAGACCACCTTGCTCTCCATGATGCTGCCGCTGCTTCATCACGGCATGTATTTGGTCGGGCTGCCCTATACCGAACCGGCCTTGAGCGCAACGCGCGGAGGCGGCAGTCCGTACGGGGCCAGCCATGTCAGCGCCGCCAGCCACAACGGCGAGCTCTCGGACAGTGAGAGCGCTCTGGCACGGGCCTTAGGGACGCGTGTCGCAACGTTGGCTGAACGCCTGCTCAAGCGTTCATGAGTCTGCAATCGACGGCACGTCGCCTGACCATCGTTTTATGGGTGGGCATCGCCTTGAGTTTCGCCGCTTGGATGCTGGCGGGGTATTCGTGGACGCTATGCCTGCTGGCCGTCCTGCCGCTGCTCGCGCCGTTGAACGGTTTGGTGCGCGGACGCCGCTACACCTACTCCTGGGCGACCTTGTTTGCGATTCCCTATCTGGCGTTCGCCGTCACCGAATTGCTGGTGAATCCCAGCGCTCGTTGGGTGGCGGGATTGAGCCTGCTGCTGGTATTTGCGTGGTTCTGCACTATGATTTTGTATCTGCGCGCTTCTCGAGAGCGTCCCGAATGAAAGGAATGGTGAGACGCCGTTGCGCCACCAGAGAAGCCTCATCCAATTCGTCCAGCACGCGCAGCAGCGAGGGCAAATCGCGCGGCATGCGTTTCAGCAAGTACTCCGACGTTTCGTGCGGCAGCTGCAGACCACGTTGAGCGGCGCGTAGGCGCAGCGCCTCGACTCGCCCCGCATCGTCGAGTTCTCGCACTTGGTACACCACGCAGGCAGCCGCGCGCGAACGCCAGTCCTCGAGCACCCATGACGCTTGGCGCGGCGGCAGGGTTGCGGCAAATACCAACCGGCCATGCAATTCGGACACCTCGTTGAACGTCCGAAACAGCGCCTGTTCCCAAGCAACATCGCCCGCCACGGAATCAACCGCGTCGATGCACAGCAGCGGCGATGATTCGAAACCCTGCAAGGCATCGGGGGGCAAGGCCGAATTGCGGCTCACCGGGAAGTACGCGGCGCGCTCGCCGGCCTCGGCGCACAGCGCCTGCAGCAGATGCGTCTTGCCGGCGCCGGACACGCCCCACAACCACAGGGGTGCGACATTCGGCCCGCGCAGAGCGGCAAGCACCTCGGCGTTTGAACCCGGTGCAAAGCTTTGAAATAGCGCATCGGCGCGCAGTCGCACGCCCAGCGCCAGCTGTTTCATGAGCGCGCGCCGATACTGGGGCCGCCTGCACGGGCCGCGGCAGCCGCACGCGCCGCGCTTCTGCCATACACCATGACATAATCGAGGCCGCTGACCACCACCGCGACAAACACCAAGGCGCCCAGCCAGGTCACCACCCACAGGTGCGGCACGGCGAACTTGGCTCGCCCGACTACCGCCAAAATGTAGGCAGCCTGGCACAGCGTGTTGCACTTGCTGACCACCGATGGATGGGCCGTAACCGGACCGATGAAGAATCGATAGGCCGCGGCGCCGGACACGATGATGACGTCGCGAGCAACCGCGGCGACCATCAGCCACAGCGGCACGAGCTTCAGAAAGCTCAAAGTCACGAACACCGTGGCCAGCAACAATTTATCCGCGATCGGATCGAGAATGCCGCCGAGCTCGCTTTGCCAGCCAAAACGCCTGGCCAGATATCCATCGGCCGCATCCGACGCCGCCGCCACGGCAAACAGCGCGATGCTGGTTGCCAGTTGACCCTGCGCCAGCGCAATGGCGATCGGCACGACCAGCAAAATCCTGATCACGCTGATGAGGTTGGGAATGTGCCGCACGGCCTGCCCCGGCGCGTCTAACGGCGGAGCTGGAAGCGCTGTAACCCGTTGTCGCCCGCAGCGATAGGCTGCAGACGCCCGGTCAATGACAGTGCGCGCTGCAGGGATTCGCCGCCGCCGCGAGTCGCCAACCGAAACCGCACCGTGTCCGCGGTCAGTGATTCGACGCTGACATGGGAAATGAAAGTCAGCGATTCCAGATAGGTCTGCACGCTGGCGTAGTCGCGCAAATCGCGCACACCGGTGACCTCGATATCCACGGCCGCCAAGTTGCCGCTGGCGGCGAACATGCCGGCATATAAATCCGCGCTGCGCTCCACACCCTCGAGCGTGCCGGAGTATTCGCTGCTGCGATCCTGAAACAGATGCGTCCAGCGCACATTGACATTCGATCCGCAGCAGGCAGCCCGGCCGATCAGCACCGCATCGCCGCCCATGCGCCGTCCAATCTCGCCCAACGCCGAGGTCGATCCGCCGGCGACAGCGGCATAGTCGAGCCGGTTCTTTTGCACGTCGGCGGCGCTCGGCCACTGCAGCGGCAGCCCGCGATAGGCCGCCTGCGCATCGATGGCCTGTTTCAAATCCGAATTGTCCGCCGCGGTGACCACGGTTCCGGACTGCGCCCCGGTTTGCACTGCCAGCAGCACCACCGTGGTGGGGCGCTCGCGGCCCCACACGGGTTGGCCGTTCTGCGTCAGCCAGCGCTCGAGGGCAGCGCCGTCGAAGGCCACCCACAGCTGACCATCGCCGCCGGCGCGGAATTGCTGCACGTAGCGCCGGGCATTTCCCACCAGGGGAGCCAGCGCCGGGTCCTCCTCGGCGGCGTGCCGCCCGGTGACCCGCACCAGCACGATTTTCAGCGCCGCCTGAAACGCCGCCGACTGCGCCGCTTCCGAGCGATCGGTCACGGGCGCGGTGGCTTGGTACACTTCGGTGCGGGTCAACGCAATTCCGCTGGTGGCCGCGCACAGTGCAGCAAAACCCAAGCACACAATCGCCGCAGGACGCAAATATCGGTCAAAAAAGCTGCTCAAGTACTGCGACATAGTGTGAGGTAAAATACCACAGCTGACCCATTCCCCGCGTTGGCCGGAAGGACATCACCATGACAGAGCGAGCGCCCGTAACCTACCTAGACGCTGGGGTCGATATCGACGCCGGAGACGAGCTGGTCGAGCGCATCAAGCCGCGGGTGAAGCGTTCGATGCGGCCCGAGGTATTGGGCGGCATCGGCGGGTTCGGTGCCCTGGTCGAAGTGCCCCTGGATCGTTACCGCAAGCCGGTGCTGGTGTCAGGCACCGACGGCGTGGGGACCAAATTGCGACTGGCCATCGATACGCGACGCCACGATGGCGTGGGCATCGATTTGGTGGCCATGTGCGTCAACGATGTCGTGGTGCAAGGCGCGGAGCCCCTGTACTTTTTGGATTACTACGCCAGCGGCAAGCTCGACGTGGATGTGGGCGAACGCGTGATCGCCGGCATCGTGGAAGGATGCGTGCAGGCAGGCTGCGCGCTGGTCGGCGGCGAAACTGCCGAGATGCCGGGCATGTATCACGGCGCTGATTACGACCTGGCCGGATTCTGTGTGGGCATCGTGGAGAAGGACGCCATCATCGATGGCACGGCTACGCGCGCCGGCGATGTGGTGCTGGGGCTACCCTCCTCCGGCCCGCATTCAAACGGCTTCTCGTTGATACGCAAAATCCTGCAAGTGTCGAAGGCCGAGTTGTCGCAGGACCTGGAAGGCGCGAGCCTGATCGATCGGCTGATGACGCCGACAAAAATCTACGTCAAGCCCTTGCTCGCGCTGATGCGCGAGGTGTCGCTGCACGGTCTGTCGCACATCACCGGCGGCGGCTTGGTCGACAACATTCCGCGCGTCATCCCAGACGGGCTGGAAGTGGTGCTGGAAAGAAAATCCTGGCGCCGCGAAACAGTGTTCGAGTGGCTGCAGCAACAGGGTCGCGTGCCCGACGCGGAAATGTACCGCGTGTTCAATTGCGGCATCGGCATGACCATTCAACTGGCCGCCGCCGACGCAGACAAAGCCATGAGGCTGTTGCGCGAGGCCGGCCAGGAAGCGCTGGTGATCGGTGAAGTGCGCAGCGGCACCCGGGGTGTCGTCATCGCTTGATTACGGCCCCGCAACCTCGGCCGATTGTCATCCTCATTTCCGGGCGTGGCAGCAACATGCGAGCGCTCATCGAATCCAGCCGCCGCCCCGAAGCCGCCTATGCCGTCGCGCAGGTACTGTCCGATCGGGCGGACGCCGCGGGGCTCTTAAGCGCCCGTGAATCCGGTGTTGCGGCGCATGCCATCCCGTTTCGGAAGGGCACCTCGCGCCAGGCCTACGGCGAGGAATTGGCCGCGGAAATCGACCGGCATGAACCCTGCCTCGTGGCGCTGGCGGGCTTCATGCGCATACTGTCGCCGGGCTTCGTTGAGCACTACGCCGGACGTCTGGTGAACATACACCCGTCGTTGTTGCCCAAGTACACAGGATTGCACACCCATCAGCGCGCCCTGGAAGCGCGCGATGCCGAGCACGGCGCCACCGTGCATTTCGTCACGGAGAAACTGGATGAAGGCCCACGCATCATTCAAGCGCGCGTACCGGTGCACGCGGACGATACCGAGGCAAGCTTGAGCGCGCGAGTGATCGTTCAGGAACATCGCATCTATCCGCTGGCGGTCACTTGGTTTTGCCAGGGACGACTGCGCAGCGAGCAGGATCGCGCCTGGCTGGATGGCCAGCCATTGGATGAACCGGTGCAAGCATGAAACCCTCCCTGATTGCATCCACGTTGGGGATCTTCATGGCGAGCGCGGTCCCGCAGCTGGCCAACGCGCAGGCCGATGCGGCCGTAACTGCGGAACCGGTGCGGCCGTTCTCAGCCCATTACGAGGCGTCCTGGAAGGGCATCA
>JAXDQN010000450.1:0-8020 GCA_034667865.1 Gammaproteobacteria bacterium | reverse complement strand
CAGATAGGGCTGCTCGCCGACCACGCCATCGCCGCGAGTTTCCTTCACATTGCCGTTCGCGTCGGTAATGATCCAGTGCCGAGTCAGCAGGCGCGCCGGCACCTGGCCTTCGTTGCGGATGGTAATGGTGCAGGAAAACACGAAGCGCTTGTCGCGCGGATCGGACTGCTCTTCGATGTACGAGGTCTCAACCTCGACGCGGATGCGGTTGTTGTGGATCACTTCAATCGCACCGCAAGCACGTCGCAATGCGCGGCGTGCAGCACGGTGTCCTCGGTGAAATTGACCAGGATGGCGAGCCCATGACGCTCGCGGCTGCCAAGCACGATCAAATCCGCCTTCTCTTCTTCGGCGACCCGCAATATCTCCATCTTGGTGTTGCCGACCTCCACTCGCGCGCTCGCCGATGCAAGCCCCAGCCGCTGGATCAGGCCATTGAGCGTGGTGCGCGCCAGGCCCGTCAGATCGTCTTCTACCTGCGCCGTCGGCATCAATGACTCGCCGACGGGTTCGAGCGGCACGAACTCCACAACGTGGAGGACCACCAGAGCGGCGTTCGAGTGGCGGGCCATGTCGCGTCCGGCCATTGCCACTTGTTCGCTGCCTTCGGACAGGTCTAACAGCACCAGGAGTTTCTTATACGCGGCCATTCGCTTTCGAGTATAGCCGAGAGAAGCTCGCCGCGAGCAGACCGAATTGCGCCGGCGTGAGCGTTTCGGGGCGAAGCTGTGGATCGATACCGCAAGCTTCGATTTGCTCTGCAGTAAGCAGTGTTTTCAATCCGTTGCGCAGGGTTTTACGGCGCGCGGAGAATGCCGCCGTGACCACCTGGCGTAGTGCACCATCATGCCCCATGTCGAAGCGCGGTTGTTGGGTGGGCGATACTTTGACGATGGCCGACCAGACTTTGGGTTTGGGCTGGAATGCGCCGGGTCCCACGTCGAATAACCGCTCGATATCGGCTACGGCCGCCAACATGACCGTCAGCCGGCCGTATTCTTTGCTTGAGGGTTGCGCGGTCATGCGGTCGACCACTTCCTTTTGCAGCATGAAGTGCATGTCGCCAATGGCGGCGCGCTGCTCGAGCAGACCAAACAGCAGCGGCGTAGAGATGTTGTAAGGCAGATTGCCCACTATTCGCAGCGGGACTCCGCCGCCGCGCAGATTCAGAAAATCCATCTTCAGCGCATCCTGCACATGCACCCGCAATCCGTTGCCGGCACGTGGATCCGCACGTAAGACCTGCGCCAAATCGCGATCGATCTCGACCACGTCCAGCGCCTGCGCGCGCGCCAACAGGTCCCACGTCAGCGCACCGCGGCCTGGCCCGATTTCCACGATGCGTTCACCGGGCGCCGGCGCCACCGCATCAACGATACGTCGAACCACGTTTCGATCATGCAGGAAGTGTTGACCGAAGCGCTTGCGGACCTGCACGTCTATCCGCGACCGCTGCGGGCGCTGGCCAAATCGATGGCCAAAGCAAGTGCTGCGCGCAAACTGCCGGTATCGGCCTTGCCGCTGCGCGCCAGCGACAAGGCGGTGCCGTGATCGACGCTGGTGCGCAAGATCGGCAGTCCCAAGGTCATGTTGACCGCCGTGCCGAAGCCGACGTGCTTGATCACCGGCAGTCCCTGGTCGTGATACATGGCGACGATCACATCGACGCCCTTGAGGAAGCTCGGTGTAAACGCCGTGTCCGCGGGGACGGGCCCCTGAAGGTTGAGCCCTTCGGCGCGCAGTTCTTCGATCACCGGACTGATGACGTCGATTTCCTCGCGGCCCAGATGTCCGGCTTCGCCGGCATGCGGGTTCAGGCCCAGCACGGCAATTCTAGGCGCGGCGAGATTGAAGTGCCGTTCCACGTCCATGTTGACGATGCGCAGCGTGGCGCGCAGACGTTCGCGCGTGATGGCTTTAGGCACATCGGCCAGCGCCAGGTGAGTGGTCACGAGGGCAACGCGCAGCGTATCGTCCAACAACATCATCACCGGCAGAGCCGAGCGGGTTCGCGCCGCCAAATACTCGGTGTGGCCGCTGAAAACATAGCCGGCATCCATGAGCGCGCTTTTCTGCACGGGCGCGGTCACCATGGCCGCGAATTCGCCATTGCTGCAGCCATCGCAGGCGCGGTCCAGCATTTCGATCACGTAAGCAGAATTGGCCGCATCGGGTTTCCCGGCGACCACGGGCACGGCAGTGGAGATGTGCATGACGTCGAGCGTGCCGGCGCGGTGCGCACGCGCCGGCCGGGAAGGATCATAGGACTGAAGACGCAGCGGCAAACTCAAGCTGGCTGCCGTGGCGGACAACAGCGACATGTCCGCGGCCACCACCAGATCCGCTTCCCAATCGGTCTGCGCCAGGCTTACGCAGGCGTCGGGGCCGATGCCTGCCGGCTCACCTGAGGTGATGACGATGCGCGGGACGTACACTACATCTTGCTTTCGACGAAGGCCTCGTCACGAAGCCGACGCAACCACAACTCCGTTTCTTCGTCAGCCTTGCTTTCGCGGATCGCGGCAAAGGCCTTCTGACGACGTACATCGTCGGTACTGTCGTAGGTGCGCGTGCCGAGCATTTGCACGATGTGCCAACCGTAGCGAGTTTTGAACGGCTCCGTGATCTCATTAGTCTTGAGATCCGCAATGGCCTTGTCGAATTCAGGCACGAAGGTGCCGGGTCCGGTCCAACCTAAGTCGCCGCCGTCCGGCGCAGAACCCGGATCCTCCGAGGTGGTCGAGGCGATGCCCGCGAAAGCCTCGCCTTTGAGAATACGCTCGCGCAGCCGGCCCAGTTTCTGGCGCACCGTCTCATCGTCATCCAACTCATTGGTCTTCATCAGGACGTGACGCACGTGAATCTGATTGATCATGACCTGGGCTTCGCCGCCGCGTCGCTCGTTTAGCTTGACGATGTGGTAACCGCTGGGCGTGCGCACCGGCGCGCTGACTTCGCCGGGCTTCATCTTGGTCACCAGGTCCAAAATGAACTGCGGCAATTGCGCCCCCTTGCGCCAGCCCAAAGCGCCGCCATCCAGTGCCGTCTGGCTGTTGGAGTTCGCGATCGCCAGTTGGCCGAAATCCTCACCCTTGGTCGCCCGCGACGATAAATCCTCGGCCTTCTTGCTGATCTCTTCGAGTTGCTGCGGGGTTGCCGCTGCCGGCAGCGACAACAGAATGTGGGACACGTTGAAGTCATCGTTGGACGCAGCACTTTGTTGGCGCCCCAGATACTGGTCGAGTTCCCGGGGCGTCACGTTGATGTGGGCGATCACGTCGCGCTGGCGCAGCGTGGTGAGCATCAACTCTTTGCGCATGCTCTCCCGATAGACCTTGTAATCGACGCCCTGCGCGCCCAAGGCCGTCGGCAGTTGATCGAAGGGAATCTTGTTGCGCACCGCGATTTCTTGCAGTGCGCCGTTCAATTGTTCATCCGAAATGGTCAGGCCTACGCGCTTGGCGCGTTGCGCTTCGATTTCCTGCAGGATCAAGCGGTCGAGCACCTGTTGCCGCAGCACGCTTTGGGAGGGCAGTTCGACTTTCTGATCCACGAGCCGCTTGCTCACGGCATCCATCTGCACGTCCAATTCGCTCTTCAGGACCAGCCCATCGTTCACCACGGCCGCGATGCGATCCAGCAATTCACCGTGCACGCCGATGTCGCGCGTCTGTGCAAAACAGGTCGGCAGCAGGAGCAGCTGCGCCAACAGAATTGCGCAGGCTAGCCAAAGTTTGTGCATAGTCGTTTCCTGATCCTTACTGGGTATTCGGGTCGCGGGTCGAGTAGCCGCGGATCGATCTTTCTAGGAATGTGTCCTCACGCTTTCCGACCGAACTCAAGCCCGTCAGTTCCAATTGTAAAGCAATCGAGGTGTCCAGTCCGCCGTTGCGGTTACTGACATAACGGCGCTGGACCAGCTGAATGTGGTAACAGCAGCTGCGGTACTCGATCCCGGCGACCCGCTCGATGGTTTGCCGGGGGTCTTGCAGCGAGTAAACCCATCGCCCGACCGCGTTCCAGTGGTCGGAAATCGGCCAGGCGAAAGAGCCGTCGTATTGCTTGAAAATGCCTTCCTGGAAACGGTAGCCAAGATTCACGACCCGGCTGGGATCTGGGCGGTATTGCACTGAAATCTCGGATTTTTCGGTCTGGGAGGTATACGGATTCCACTGGTAGTCCAAATTCACGGACAGGTGCTTGTAGCCGCTCAAGGCCACTTCGCCGACGATGTCGGAGGCCGGAAATGCCGGATTTCCCTGTCCGGTTTGCGAGGTGGCAAATGCCTGTGCCGGCAGGCCGAAAGCGCGTCCGCCCGGGAATTGGTTGTACTGATACTGTCCCGGATAGGCCACGAACTGGCCGCGCTGGGTCACCAAAGCCCCCGGAATCGCCAGCGGGTTCATCCCGGGCTGTACCGACAGGGCCTGCAATTCGGCGGTCGGCAGCCGAAAGCCGGCGTCGCCGGGCAGCAGCGGCAGCCCGACCTGGGGGATCGTGAAATAACGAATCTGGCCAATGGTGGCGGAGAGGTATTGGGTCCCGCTGACATGGTCGAACAGCCGGGTGGTGACGGCGAGCGCCAGCTGGTTCGCATCGCCGATGCGATCGAAGCCCACGTAGCGATTGGTGCGGAACAACTCGGTCAGATTCAGATCGGGTATGCCCGAGTCGAAGATCGGCAGCTCGTTCTGATTGCGGAAGGGCACGTAGCTGTACACCATCCGCGGTTCCAGGGTCTGAGTGCGTTGACCTTTGGATCCCGCCTCGCGCTCGAAAATCAGTCCGGTGTCGAGCCGCGCATAGGGTAGGGAGCGCGTCGGCTTGCTCGGCAGGCCGACGCCGGCATCCGCCAAGTCGTACTGGGTAAAGTCGTAGCCCACCGCGGGCTCGAAGAAATACCCGGGTCCGCGCGCCGACCAGCGCAACTCCGGCGCCACGTTCAAGCGTCCGCCGGTGGGGCCGACCTCGCGCAGGAAATTGACCGCTTCGCTGTCGAACACGAATTGGAAATTGGTATCGCCCAGAGGATACAGCGCGTTCGCCTGGATGCGCGGCACCCGGGAATACGGCCGCGCATCGTCGCCGGGGACCGCGGGCACCGAGATGTCGATGGTTTGATAGTTTTGCAGCTGCGTTCGAATTTGCCAGATCTCATCGTAGTACAGCAGATCGATGCGCCGTTCCAGGTACGTCACGCTGGTCTGGTCGGAGCCCACCGCAAAATCCACGAAATAGTTGCTGTCGCTGACCGCTGCAATATCTGTATCGAGGCGCAGTCCGGGCTTGAAGTCGGTCACGTCGATGAAGCGAAAATAGCTGCGATCAGATTCGCGCTGCTTGTCGTTGGGCAGAAACGTCGCATCGATGGTGCCGTGCGACGACGAGGTCAGGTAGCGAAATGTCTCGGCCAACTGCACGCCGCGCGCCGACAGAACGCCCGGCGTCGCCGTCAGATCGTAGTTCGGCGCGAGATTGAAGTAGTACGGCACGTCCAGTTCATAGCCGTTGCTGCCGGAATGTCCGAAGCTGGGAAACAATATGCCGCTCTTGCGCTCATCGCCCAATGGGAAGGAAATATAGGGCGTGTAGAAAATCGGCACGTCTTTGAAGCGCATGGTGACATGGCGCCCCACGCCTTCCTGCCGCTTGGTGTCCAGATCGATCACCGCGGCCTGCAGCACCCAGTCTTCAATCCCCACCGGGCAGCTGGTGTAGCGCACTTGCTTGAACTCGATCTTGCCTTCCGGATCGAGGTGGATGTCCTTGGCGAAACCGCGTCCGTTGCGATCCATGAGCTGGAAATTGGCCTGATCGAAACTGGCGCTGCCGGCCGTTTCGTAACTGCCGCTGGCGCTGCGCACGCGCAGTTTGGGATCGAGAAAATCCACCTTGCCGATCACCGTGATTTTGTCCAGATCACGGTCGTAGTGCAGCGAGTCGGCGGATATGCTGCGCGCGTCCTGGCGCACGACGACGCGGCCGCTGGCAGTGGCGCCGCTGTCGTCCGCCGTTCCGCCGTCGCTGTCGATGTAGATGTGATGATCGTCGGGTGCGATGTCCGCAGGGCGGGTCTGCAGGTATTTCGGCGGTGCCGGGCAAATATCGGCGCCGTAGGCGCTTATGGCCGTAAGGCAGAAGAGCAGGAATGCGGCCCGAACGTGAAGACCCATGGACAAAATGCGGCACCTTAAACGGTATACTCAATCGCCGCATTTGCGGTTTGCGAATGGTCAAGCATGGGTGTAGCGGATGCAAGCGATTCCCGCCTGGAACTTCTGTCGCGCTGGGTGTTCGATGACCTGGGATTCGCCGGCAGCCTGATCGCGCCGGCCTCCGCGGATGCGAGCTTTCGCCGCTATTTTCGGCTGACGCGCGGCGCCGATACCTACATCGTCATGGACGCCCCGCCCGAGAAGGAGGATTCCGGCCCATTCGTCAAAATTGCCCGGCTGTTGGGGGCATTGGACTTGAACGTGCCGCTGATCCTGGCGCGCGACCTCGAGCGCGGATTTCTGTTGCTGTCGGATTTGGGTTCGCGGCAGTACTTGGACGAGTTGCCGGCAGCGGGCGCTGCGGCTCGCCTCTACGCCGATGCGCTCGCCGCGCTGGTGCGGATGCAGACCGCGCCGCCGCAGACCTGGCGAGAAATCCCTGCCTACGATCGCGCGCTGCTGCAGCGTGAAATGGAATTGATGCCGGAGTGGTTTCTGCAGCGCCATTTAGGCTTGGATCTGGATGCCGCGACACGGGCATTGCTCGATGATCTGTTTGCCGCGCTTGCGGAGGCTGCGCTCGAGCAGCCGCCGACTTTCGTACACCGCGACTATCACTCGCGCAATTTGCTGCTCACTGCCGAGGATAATCCGGGAATTCTCGATTTTCAGGACGCCGTCCGCGGTCCCGTGACTTACGACGTGGCCTCGCTGATCAAAGACTGTTACATCGCTTGGCCGCCCGCCCAGGTCAGAGCTTGGGCGCTTACCTTTCGTGAGAATTTGTTGAGCGCGGGTTTTGCCATGCAAGCCGATGAGAACACCTTCATGCGCTGGTTCGATTTGATGGGGTTGCAACGCCACATCAAAGTCTTGGGTATTTTTGCGCGGCTGTTTTATCGGGATGGCAAGTCGCAGTACCTGAAGGATTTGCCGCGCGTGCTCCATTACGTTCAGGAAACCGCCGCCTGCTATGCGCAGACGGCGCGCTTCGCCGAGTACATCGCGAGGCACATCGAGCCGCGATTCGCGGCTGCGCAGCAGCGGGCCTTGCAATGACGGGCGTGGGCGAACGGCCATGCGCCGCCATGATACTGGCTGCGGGACGCGGCGAGCGCATGCGGCCGCTGTCCGACACCACCCCGAAACCCATGTTGCGGGTGCGTGATCAGCCGCTGATCGAGCGCAATGTGAATGCCCTGGTCGGTTCGGGAATCCGGCGCATCGTCATCAACCTGTCCTGGCTGGGCACGCAGATTCGCGACTACTTGGGCGATGGCACGCGTTACGGCGCCGTCATCCATTACAGCGAGGAGGCGCCGCGTGCCCTGCAACCTGCCGGCGGAATTTTTCGGGCCTTGCCGCTGCTGCTGCCGGGTCCCTTCGTCGTGGTGAATGGTGATGTCTACAGCGACTTTCCGTTGGCGACCTTGAGTTTGGCCCCGGACAAAGATGCGCATCTGGTGTTGGTGCCGAATCCCGCCGGCTACGGAGGTGATTTTGGACTCAAGGACGGACGCGCGGTCGCGGCAGAAACCGTGCCTGATTCCGGCCTGTATACCTACGCCGGCATCGGGGTATTTCGGCCGGCCTTGTTTGCCGGTTGCTCGGAAGACAGCTTCCCCCTGAAGCCCTTATTGTTGCGCGCGATGTCGGTTTCGCGCTGCTCGGCGCAGTTGTTCGACGGAAAATGGGTGGACGTGGGAACACCGGAACGCCTGGAAGCCCTGAACCGCGCGGTCGGCCGGTAAAAGGCCTGATTGGAGTAGAATGAGGCCATGTCTGAGCCCGAGACCAAACCGCCC
>JAXDQN010000449.1:0-5825 GCA_034667865.1 Gammaproteobacteria bacterium | reverse complement strand
GCAATCGGACATGCCGGAGCGCGACTACACGCGTCATAACGAAGTCGATGAATGGGCGGTCCGGCTGAAAGTCGGCAAACCGCGATTCGCGCCGCGCCCGGCGGTGGCGCCCGATCTTACCCACGCGGCGATCGCGGTGAATCTCGACGCGTGCATCCAATGCACCCGCTGCGTGCGGGCCTGCCGCGATGAGCAGGTCAACGATGTCATCGGCTTGGCCAATCGCGGCGGCCAAACCAAAATCGTATTCGACATGGACGACCCGATGGGCGCTTCAACCTGCGTGGGATGCGGCGAGTGCGTACAAGCCTGCCCCACCGGGGCCTTGATGCCGGCGCGCGATGTCGCGCTCAGCGTGCCTGACAAGTCGGTCAAGTCCCTGTGTCCGTATTGCGGCGTGGGCTGTCAGCTGACTTACCACGTCAAGGACGACAACATTCTGTACGTCGAGGGACGCGACGGTCCCGCGAACCAGTCGCGCCTGTGCGTCAAAGGACGCTACGGATTCGATTATTCCCGTCATCCGCAGCGCCTCACCAAACCGCTGATTCGCCGCGCCGACGCGCCGAAGAGCGGCACATTCGTCATGGATCCGAATAACGTGATGCAAATTTTCCGCGAGGCTACCTGGGAAGAGGCGCTCGATGTCGCCGGCAACGGCTTGCGCCAGTTGCGCGATCAGCACGGGCCCAAATCGCTGGCGGGTTTCGGCTCGGCCAAGGGCAGCAACGAAGAGGCCTATTTGTTCCAAAAGCTGGTGCGCCTGGGCTTCGGCAGCAATAACGTCGATCACTGTACGCGCCTATGCCACGCCTCCAGTGTCGCGGCGTTGCTCGAAGGCATCGGATCGGGCGCCGTGAGCAATCCGGTGATGGACGTTACGCAGGCCTCCGTGGTCATTCTCATCGGCGCAAATCCGACCGTGAATCATCCGGTGGCGGCAAGCTTCTTGAAGAACGCCATGCGCAACGGCACCAAGCTGATCGTCATGGATCCGCGCCGCAGCGAACTCGCGCGCACCGCCTATCGCTTCCTGCAATTCAAGCCCGACACCGATGTGGCGCTGCTCAATGCCATGATGCACGTCATCATCGAAGAGAATTTGGTGGACGCCAAATTCATTGCGGACCGTACCTTGGGTTATGCGGAATTGGTGAAGAACGTGCAAGGCTACAGCCCGGAGCTGATGGCGCCGATCTGCGGCATCGAGGCCGATGCCATCCGCGAAGTCGCGCGGTTGTACGCAACCAGCTCGGGATCCATGATTCTTTGGGGCATGGGCATCAGCCAGCACATCCACGGCACCGACAATGCGCGCTGTTTGATTGCGCTGGCGCTGATGACGGGGCAGATCGGCAAGCCTGGCTCGGGACTTCATCCGCTGCGCGGCCAGAACAATGTGCAGGGCGCCTCCGATGCGGGACTGATTCCGATGATGTATCCGGACTATCAGCGTGTGGACGCGCCCGCTGTGCGCACGCGCTTTGCCAAGGCTTGGGGGGTGCCGGAAGAGCAACTCGATCCGAAGCCCGGACTGACGGTGGTGGAGGTCATCAAGAACATCCTCGCCGGCAATGTCAAAGGCATGTACATAATGGGCGAAAATCCGGCGATGAGCGATCCGGATGCGGATCATGCCCGCGAAGCGCTGGCTAAATTGGACATGATGGTAGTGCAGGATATCTTCCTCACAGAGACCGCGTACCTCGCCGATGTGATTTTGCCGGCGACTTCCTTCGCGGAGAAGGACGGCTCCTTTACCAACACCGACCGATTTGTACAGCTGGGCCGCAAGGCATTGAACCCGCCTGGCGACGCGCGTCCTGATTTGGAAATAATCATCGATTTGGCAAAGCGGCTCGGATTGAACTGGCAGTACGGCACGGGCGAGCCCGCGGTGGCCAAGGTGTTTGACGAAATGCGCCGCACCATGCCGAGCATCGGTGGGATTACCTGGGAGCGATTGCAAGCCGAAGACAGCGTCACTTATCCTTGTTTGAACGAAGGTGATCCGGGGGACTCGGTGGTGTTCATCGACGATTTCCCGACACCCACCGGCAAGGCGAAATTCGTGCCTGCCGACATTATTCCGGCGGACGAGCGTCCGGACACCGAGTATCCGATGGTGCTCATCACCGGCCGCCAGCTCGAGCATTGGCACACCGGCAGCATGACGCGCCGATCCGGCGTGCTCGATTCCCTCGAGCCCGATCCCGTCGCTTCGTTGCATCCGCTGGATTTGGCGGCGCTCGGCGCGCAGCCCGGCGAGTTGATCACCATCGAGTCGCGGCGCGGCAAAGTCAGCCTGTATGCGCGCGAGGACGAAAGTTCACCTCATGGCGCGGTGTTCGTGCCCTTCTGCTACTACGAGGCGGCGATCAACAAGCTGACCAATTCGGCGCTCGATCCGTTCGGCAAGATTCCGGAGTTCAAGTACTGCGCTGTGCGGCTGACGCTCGGCGGAACGGCGCCCGTACAAGTCAGCTACGGCGGCGGCCAGATTTTGTCGCCGGGATTGGCGACGCAGCACTGATCGCGGTCCCGCGTGGCTAACCGGGCGGCTGCAGTTGCTGCAGCTCCAGCAGGGTATTGACGTTGAAGAACGCAGCAGCATCCTCGAACACGACCGCGGCGCCGCGATGTTCGCGCGCGAACAGGCCGGTCTTGCGCTGACCGCTGCGCACGAAGCCGTTCAAGCTGTCGCGGAGCGAAGTCTTCATCAGACAAAAAACCGGCTGGGCGAACAGCTCGGTGGCGTCGCGCGTGTAAGCAGTCGCCATGTCGCCGCCCGCGCCGATCAGCCCGCCAGCCAGCCTATCGACTAAATCGGCGGGAAAATTCGGCGTGTCGCACGGTACAGTCGCCAGATACGGGGTTTCGCAATGGCTCAATCCGGCCAGCATGCCTGCCAGCGGACCCGGGAAATCAGGCACTTCATCGGCAAACACCGGCACGCCGAAGGATTCGTAGATGGCAAGATTGCGATTCGCGTTTATCATGAGCCGACCTACTTGCGGCGCCAAGCGCCGCAAAGCGTGCTGCGCCAAAGGCAATCCGAGATGCATCTGCAATCCCTTATCGACTCCTCCCATTCGGCTGCCGCGGCCGCCGGCCAAAATCAGTCCAGTGATGTCGCTAGTTCGAACGCTCATTCCCGCGACATGGTAGCGCGTACCCCGAGCACTCACCATCGAGCCTGAGCGCCACAACAGCGGCTTCATGGTGCAGCCTGCGGCGGCAGCGCGCGCCATCGCGCCCGGTGCGCCGCGCTTGAGCGCTGCCGTCAGTCCTTTGCTGCGCGGCATCCTTAGTGTCGATGACCAAGGCCGGGAGCGCAGCATGGACCTGCCTTGCGAGCGCCCGCTGACCATTCTGATCGACGGCCGCGAACTCGTCACGTTGATGACCTTGGGCGCGAGTCCCGAGCTGTTGGTGCTCGGTTATCTGCGCAATCAACGACTGATTGATGATGTGGCGCAGCTTGAATCGTTGGATGTCGATTGGGCCTCGAGTTCAGCGCACGTGAAGTTGCGCGCGCCCGGCGCGCAGGACATTGTCGCCTCGGAAGCCCGCTTGCCGCGCAGCGGCTGCAGCCTGGGCACGGTATTCGCCGATGTTATGCGCGACGCAACGGCTCCGCTGCCGACAGTCTTGCCGGCGCGTGTCGCGGCTGCCACGGTTTTACGGGTGCTCGAAGTCATGCGCCAGCACGATGCAATCCACCGGGCCGCGGGATCGGTGCACAGCTGCGCGCTGTTTTGCGGCGCCGACCTATGGGTGAGCGTCGAGGATGTCAGCCGGCACAATGGCGTCGACACCATCACCGGCTGGATGGCGCTGCATGATGTAAGCGGCGCAGGCAAAATCCTGTTCACCACCGGGCGGCTCACCGGCGAGATGGTGATGAAGGCGGCACACAATGGCGTGCCTATTATGGTGTCGCGCAATGGCGTAACCGCGATGGGCTACGAACTGGCCATGCGCTTGCGAATGACTTTGTTGGGACGCGCAGCCAATCGGCGCTTTGTTTGTTATACGGGCACTGACCGCCTCGATTTCTAGTCGCAACCTATGCGCGCTCGTGCATATCGTTCGCGCGAACGGCGCATGGTAATTTGCGCGCCAGATATATCTGTCGGCCCAGCCCGAGCTCATTGTAATGAGCCTTCTGCGGCCGTTCTTTACCCCGATGAGAATCCAAATGAACCGTGTGCCCCCTTATTTCTTCCTGGCGATTTTTCCGATCGGCCTCAGCCAACTGGCTGCGGCCGATGCTGCACCGCCGGCGCATCCACTGCCGGGACTTACCGTCACCGGCGAGAGACCGTCGGACGATAATTATCGCGTTGCCACCGTCGACTCTCTGGGACCGTTGGGCACCACGCCCATCCTGAATACTCCCTACACCATCGAAGTTTTGCCGCTTGACCTGATCCAAAATTCCCAGGCGGTGAATTTCAAGGATGTATCGAAATATCTGCCCCTGGTGGCCTATCAGGAGCAGCAAGGCCCGGACATCCTCAGACCGCAGACACGCGGGATGCAAGGCGGCAATTTTCAGAACTCGCGCCTCGACGGCATGAGCATGTTCATCACCGTCGCCACCGCGCTGGAACAATTTCAGCAGATCGAAGTGCTGAACGGACTGTCCGCATCTTTATATGGTCCTGCCAATCCATCCGGCATGTTCAATTTCGTCTCCAAGCGGCCCACGGAAAGGGATCTGCGCGAAGTCAGCGTCACCTACAACAGCAACAGCGTCGGCACGGCGCACGTCGACATGAGCGGCCGCTTCGACAGCAACGGCATCGTCAAGTATCGATTCAATGGTGTATTTGGCGGAGGCGACGGCTTCGTCGATGGCAGCCACCAGAAGCGTGAATTGGGCGACTTGGGTATCGATGTACACGCCTGGGACAGCGGCGTCATCGAACTCAATTTTACCGATTATCGACTGACCGATTTGGGCTATCCCGGGTGGTTCACTTACGGCGAAAAGATAACTTTGCCGCCGACACCGAACCCGCAAGTGCAAGGCTACAACCAGGAATACCTCGGCACCGACTTGAAGACCCAGACCTCGGTTGCGCGTCTCGAGCAGGCCATCAATTCCAACTGGCATCTCGTGGTGGGCGTCCTGAATCAAGACGCCACCCGCAACATCGACACCCAAGTGAATAACCTGACCAACAATGCGGGCGCCTACACCTCATCGATGGGAGCAACCTTTGCGCCGCGTTTCGTCATCACCAGCGACACGGCATACCTCAACGGTAATTTCACTACGTTCGGCGTGACGCATGATTTGACCATCGGCACCGCAGGCTATCGCTCGTCTTCCTATTCCCTGACCAATCCGCGCACCCCTGCCGGCCTGCTGTTGGGTTCCGCGAGCATCGCCTCGCCGGTCGAGTACCCCTATCCGGCACTGGGCGTTCCAGATTCCAATGCCAACTTCGATTCCTCCGACACGTATCAGCAGGGAGTGAACGCCAGCGACAGCATCCGCTTCAACGACTATTGGGCTGTTCGCGCCGGGCTCAGCCAGGACTGGTTTCACGTCAACAATTTCCGCAACACGGGAGCGCGCACCACTGAATATGCCAATCACGGTGTGAGTCCCACCGGCAGCATCCTGTTCAAGCCCGCCGGCAATATGACCACCTACTTCACCTACGCAAGCAGTTTGCAGGCCGGCGACTTGGCCCCAACCGGCACAGTCAATCAAGGCGAGAGCTTGGCGCCCTACCGCAGTACCGAATATGAAGTGGGCTACAAAGCGTCGTTCGGCAAATTCGATGTCACCGCGGCCGTGTTTCGCATTC
>JAXDQN010000448.1:0-6028 GCA_034667865.1 Gammaproteobacteria bacterium | reverse complement strand
TGTAGTTGGCGCCGAAGGTATACGACGTCGGGATGGTGGTGAATTGTTGTCGATTGAATGTGCCATCAAACGACGCCGAGCCCACGTTTTGCTGCAGGCCGACGGTGCCCGCGGGTACGGCCGGCGGAACCAGCGCCGGATTACCGTTCATCAATACATTGTTGACGTCTTCGCGCCGCGCACCGAAGTCGATGTGCAGCTTGTTGTCCAGAATGGCGAGCTCGTCATTGAAGTATTCCGAGAAGGAATTGAGCGTATTGCTCCAGATGCCGACGCCCCAGTCGCCGTAGCTCAACAACCCGTTGTTGGTCAACGTGCCGGTTACGCCGCCCGCTGCGTTCAGGCCAACCAGGTCGTAAATGGAAGAGCCGTTGGAAACACCGTTGAGCAAGGTCGCCACGGCCGATTGATCGTTGTACTGCCGGACACGGTAGTACATGCCGCCGACGGTGAGTGAATTGCTCCAGCCATTGCCGGTCAAGTCGTATTTGACGCCGAAATCGTTGCCCAGATCGCGAGTCGCCAAGTATTGATGATTCAGAACTGTTTGCTGCAACAGACCGTTGCCATTCAGGGCACTGAGCCCGGCCACGTTGGACGCGGCGATGATCTGGCCGGTAGACAGGCTCCTCAATCCGAATTGCGTGGTTCCGGGGAAGGCCGTCAGCCCGGCGGCAAGAGCGCTGGCGATGGGCGAGACCCCGGGCGTCAGATAGGTCTGCGCAGTGGTCAGACCCGAGTTGCCGGTACCGCTGCCGGGAAAAATTCCGTTGAAGTCCCAGTTTGATTGCAGGAAGCGCGAGTGCGCGAACACGCGTAATTGACTGGTGATGGGCATTTCAAAATCGACCCGGTACTGGTTGCCGGTGCCATGAATGCCCTGCTCGCCGTTGAAGGTTCGGATGGTATTGCCGGTGAAGGGGGAATCCGGCACACCGATCGATGCAAATCCGGGCCCCAAAATATTGCCCGACTGCGTATTGAGACCGTTGATGCCTTGAATCTGTCCATTCACGAATCGATAGGGCATGTCCGCATAGTATGGATCATGCTCGTCCCAGCGCCGGTAGGTGACCCGCACGAAACCGCCATTGTCGAATTTCTTCTCGATCGCCCCTTTGAAGTGATAACTCTGATAAGTGAAGGGATTGCTGCGGTAACCCTTGGTCGAATCCGCGAAGCCGCCGACGCTGAAGGCCACGCCCTCGCCCAAGAATTTCAGCGGCGCCGTGTAGAAAAGGTCGGCGCGTTGCTCGCCGTAGGTGGCGCCCATCAGCCGGCCAACCCCTTCTCCTTCTTCGAAGTTCATCGGCCGGGAGATGAAATTCACCGTGGCGCCCGCGCCGTTCGGCGAGAGAATACCCGAGGTACCGCCCTCGACGGCTTCAACTCTGTCGATGGTGATGTCGTTCTGGAAATACTCGTCCGCACCGCCGCCGCCGTACAGCACGGGCATGCCGTCTTCTTGCAGCGTGATGAAGGATTGACCGCCGCCGGGCAAGCCGCGCACCGAGTAATTATTGGACACCGGGCCGGCCGTGCTTTCCACGAAAATGCCGGGAATCAAGCTGAGTACGTCCGCAGTCGTGCGCGGCGCCTTTTGTTCCAGCTGAGCCTGTGTCACCGCAGTCACATCGACCGATGCATCGAGCAATGTGCGCTTCGACGTGGAACCGGTGACCACAACGGTGTTCAGCCCGGGCTGTTCGGCGGTGGCCGCCGAGTCCGGCGCGGTGGTCGTCGTCTGCGCCGGTGTTGTGTCCGCGCTACCGGGACCAGCGAACGAAGTGGTGGTAGCAGAAAGAGACAGCGCCGCGAGAATGCTGAGGCGTAGTTTGTCTTGACCCTGAGGTTTCATAAGCACTTACTCCGTGCATCGCCAAATGTATCGGGTGACTTTATGGTGCACGGCTAAACTGTTCGTCGGAGCCGCACCCATGCTTCTTGTAGGACTTGGCGTCACCTCTCGTAGGAGTGAATGACGAAGGATCAAAGCGTCGCATGCAAGCGACACTCGGAGAGTCAAATAGTGGTCACCCGAAAAGCACGTGCAGAATTGTTTTTACCGGGCCGTTCGGCAGCGCGCGGCTCCGCCGACTTGCAGGCAATTTGGGACGCGGTTTCGTTGATACCGCGCGGACAGGTGGCAACCTATGGCGCCGTTGCGCGCGCCGCGGGTCTTCCAGGACGCGCGCGCTTGACGGGTTATGCGCTGCGCATGGCGCCAAAGCGGATGCATCTGCCCTGGCATCGCGTCGTGGGTGCGGGCGGCCGCATCGTGTTTTCCAAAACCTCTGCGCATTTTCGTGAGCAGGCCAAACGACTGCGCGCGGAGAAGGTGATTCTCAAGGCCGGACGGGTCAGCGCTTCCTGCATCGCCACGCTGGGGCAGATTTAGTTCGGCTTGATTTCAAACGTGATGCCGGCCGCCGCCAGACGGGGAACCAGATAATCACCCAGCGCAGTTACCGGGGTCAGCACGCCGCCCATTCCCGCCGGCGGCCGCAGATTTGGATCCTCGGTCTGCGCCAATACAAATGCCGACTCGCACAGACATTTCACGGTGATCCTATTGCCCGGATCACCCTGCCCCCGCAGCACACCGCGAACCCGCGCCCCGTTTTTGGCGCGCGCAATGAATGTGGTTTCGAAGAAGCCGCCGTCCATGACCTTTTCCGAAGGACCGTCCCCGGCACGCGGCAGCAAGGGCCTGAGCAAGCGCCGACCAACTCCTGAGCCGAGAATCGACTCGAACATGCGGCCGCCAATAGACGCCATACGGGCGGCCGAAGGCTTCTTGAAGCTCGAATATTCCTGATAATCGAACTGCGTACCGAGTAACGCCTGGCTGCGACGGACGACTCGCGTGTTGATCGAGCCCATGACGAAAGGACTCACCCAGCGATTCGAGTCCGGGTCGAAGCGCACACCGACGGGATCAGCGTTGCGCGCTCTTTGTTCCTGCGTGGGTGCGGTTCGATCCGGATTCAGCAGATACGCATCGCGCACGCTGGCGATCTGGCCGCTTTCAACCATGTGAAAGAACGACGCGAGGGTTCCGCCATTGATGCCCCCACCGAGTTTGAAGTAAGCGGACATCGATTCGCATTCCGAGTGCAGCACGTCGCGAATGTGCCTTGCAGTCAGCCATGCGCCAAAATCCGACGGGATGGAATCGAAGCCGCAGGTCGGCACGATGCGGGTGCCTTCCGCCGCCGCCTTGTCATGATGGCGGTCGATTAAAGCCCTGATCCAGGGTGTCTCGCCGGTGATGTCGCAGTAGTGCGTTCGATGGCGGACACAGGCATCCACCAGTTGGCTGCCGTATAGACTGAACGGACCTGCGGTCGATGCCACGACGCGCGTGCTTGCCGCCAGCGCATCGAGTGCGGCGGCGTCCTGGGAGTCCGCGATGAGCACATCGACGCCTGCGCCATTCACGGACATCAGCTTGGTGCGATTTCTGCCTGCGATTGCCCAGCGCAATCCGGGCGGCGCCGCTTTCTTGCAATACACCACCGTTTGGCGGCCGGTGAATCCCGAGGCGCCGTACAGAACCAGATCATACTTTCGATCACTCATTTGCCATGGTACTCCGTTCAAACACGGCCAATGTTTCGACATGCTCGGTAAACGGCAGCAGATTGAAGGCCTGCAGGGACTTCAAGATCATTCCGCCGGGGGCGGTCAATGCGGCTGTATCTTGCAGAAATGACTCGAGCCCACAGCTCACATAGATCAGCTTTTCCGGCGGCGTTTGACGCAGATATTCACGCAGTTCGACATCCAGTCCCTTGCGGGGAGGATCGACGACCACGACTTGCGCCTCAGCGGCCTTCAGACGCGCAGCGCCGGCAGGACCTGGGATGACCGTAATCTTCGCGCGTTGCTCCGCCGCCAGGCCGGCAAGTCCGAGAGCGAGACCATGCAAGGATTGGGAGCTCACTTCGTTCATCCATAGCGCAGAGGTGCGATCGATCACCGACAAGCCGATCGCGCCGACTCCCGCATAGAACTCCACGACTCGCGCACCCAGCGGGATGTGGCCTCGCACCTGATCGATGATTTGCTCTGCAATGTCCAGGTTGTTCTGACCGAAGGCGCCGGGCGGATAGTGCACCTCGGACCCGCCGAAGGACTCGATCACGCTTTCGCGCCCATGGATGAGCTGCCACTGCGATCCCAAAATAGTGTTGGTGCGCTCGGTATTCGCGTTGAACCACAAACTGTGCAATTGATCTCCGAGTCGCTGAGCGATGAGCGCAAAGCAGGCCTCGAGGGGCTCGGCCGTCGCGCTGTTGGCGACCAACACCACCTGAGCAGTCTGCGAGCGGCGCTCCACCACCACTTGCAAATAGCGCGCGATGCCAAGATGCGCCTTGTCGGAATAGCTGGTAACGCGCGCATCGACCAATGTCCGCCGCACGACGCTGGCCACTTGATTGATCAAGGGATGATGCACCCGGCAATTCGGAATGTGCACCACGCGATGACTATCGAGTTCAAACAGACCCACCTTGGGCGAATTTTGCCGGCCGCGAACGCTTAAGCGCGCTCGCAATCGGAAGCCACGCATCGCGCCGGAAACCACGCAGACATCGGGTAGATCATGCGCATGCGCCAGTGCGTTCAGGAGCAACTGCACGGGTCGCGACACGCCGGGCTCGCCGAATCGCGGGCATCCGGGACACGGGGGACGATGCGGACAGGACTGCGGCGGCGATGTAGGAATTTCTAAGTTCAAAGCGATCTCGTTTTGAAGATTCTACAATGGATTTGCGAGATTGCCCGAACGCTAACTGACGCGAGAGCGAATTTAATGAGCCGTGCGTTATGGTCGATTGATATCGATCGAATGCGCATTGCAATGGCGCAAATGCAGCGCTGCACATAAATGCAGCGCTGCAATTGCAAAACTAATACTGGTTTTTTCGTTGGGAGTAAATCATGCGACGAGTTCTAACAACGGCGGCTGGCGCAGCCCTGCTGTCCGCATCGCTATTGGGCCAGGCATTCAGCAAGGCGACCGAGCCTTCACTGGTTGCCGCTCGGCAAAAGATATTTGGAATGGAGAACGTAAACGCCAAGAACGGCAAAGTTCGCGACGACAGAGTGGTGTTCTCCTGGCTGACCAACGCGACGTTCGCGGCGGCTGTCAAAGGGCATGTGGTGTTGCTCGACTCGTTCGTCACGCGCCTGGAGGTCACGCCCGGTCGAACACCGCTGACCATTCAAGATCTGGTTGACCTGCGGCCCGAAGCTATTTTCCTGGGCCATGGCCACTTCGATCACGCGGACAACGCGGCCTACATCGCGCAGCAGACCGGGGCCATTATCTATGCGACGCCGGAAACCTGCGACAACATGCACATCGACGCCACCAACAACTTCGACAATGGCTACACACTGGTTCGCGCGGTGACCTGCAAACCCTTGACCACTCGCGGCTCGACACCCGGCAAGGAGATCGCGCAAATCAACGACTTCGAACCGGCGATAAGCATCAGCGCGTTCAAGCATCTGCACTCCACCAACACCGGCGTGACCGATCCGGATGCCGTGCCGATTTCGGCCACGGTCAACGGTGCGTGTACGCCCACCCCCAGCAAGGGCAATACGTTCCCGTGCAATCTGCAAGATCCGCGTGATCCGACGCTGTTCCCGCTGGGCACGCCGCTGTCGACGGTGATGAACATCGCCACCGCGCGCACCGGCGCCGGCGGCCCGATATCGCTGTTCTACGTCTTCACGGTGAGCGATAACGGCGGCAAATTCAAATTCACCTGGCACAACACCACCGGCGACATCATCGACAGCTGCGCGCTGCCGAATAACAACCCTGCCACCGGTCAGCCATTCGAAGCCGGACAGGACGTCCACGGCTGCTTCCCCGGCGTCATGGTCAACGGCAAAACAGTGGGCGCCAATCTGGCCTCCATCATGGATAAGCTGGGTCCCGTCGACGTCGACCTAGGGTCCGTTGTCAGCTTGGGCTTCAGCCAAAATGGCGAGCGCGACATCGTCTCTT
>JAXDQN010000447.1:0-17245 GCA_034667865.1 Gammaproteobacteria bacterium | reverse complement strand
CGATGCGCACGGCCTGAAGATTCCGTTTCTGCGCGGCCTGCAGCGCGATGGCGCCTTCGCGCGCGGCGTGATCGGCGTGTTCCCCACGGTGACCTATCCCAGCCATACCACGCTTCTTACCGGCGTCTCTCCGCGGGAACATGGCATCTATGGCAACTTGGAATTCGATCCGCTGCGTCAGCACGCCGACAGCTGGTACTGGTACGCGAATCAGATTCGCGCGCCGACCCTGTGGCACGCGGCGCACGCCGCGGGATTGAGCACCGCCAGTATCGGCTGGCCGGTCAGCGTCGGCGCCACTGACGTCGACTTCTTGATCCCCGAGTACTGGCGCATCTCTCGGCCCACCGTCGAGCTCAATCCTTCCGACCGGCATCTCATCGCGGCGCTGGCGCGTCCTGAAGGAATGTTGCAGGCCCTGCAAACGCAGACCGGACCTTATCTCATGGGCAACGACACCAGCATCGGCGCCGATGAGACCAAGACGCGCTTCGCTCTGGAAGTCTTACGAACTCACAAACCGAAGTTCATGACCATTCATCTGAGTTCACTCGATGCCGCCCAGCACGAGCATGGACCCTTCAGCGACGCAGCCAATCAGGTACTGGAGACCATCGACGGGCAATTGGCGCGGCTATTCGCCCAAGCGCTGGCGAATGACTCGAATGCACTGGTCGTCGTGGTGTCGGACCACGGCTTCGCCCCTATCGCGCATCGCGTCAACTTGTACCAGCCTTTCATTCGCGCCAATCTGCTGCAGGCGAGCATCGACGCGCAAACCAAGAAGCTGAGAGTGACGGCCTGGAAGGCGCAGCCGTGGCCGGCCGGCGGCATGGCTGCCATCATGCTCAATCCCGCGGATCCCGCCGGCGAGGAAGAAGTACGGCGCCTGCTGCAATCGCTGCAGGCCGACGCCGCCAACGGCATTGCCGAGATTCTCGAACGCGACGCCGTTCAAGCGCGCGGCGGATTTCCCGACGCGGCGTTTTTGGTTCTCATGAAACCCGGCTACTACCTGAGCGACGACCCGACCAGCGAACTGCTGACCGAGATCGGCGGCACGCACGGCAGCCATGGCTTTTCACCGGATTTTCCGCAGATGCGCGCCGCCTTCTTCGTGGCGGGCAACGGCATCGCGCGGCGCCGCGATCTCGGCGTCATCGACATGCGGCAAATTGCGCCCACCGTGGCGCAATTGCTGAAAGTCTCCTTGCCGTCCGCGACGGCTGCGCCGCTGCGGATTAGCCCATGACGCCGCCAGCCGATTTCAGCTACCATTCCTGGTTTTTGCGCCGGAGTTAGTCATGAAAAAGCCACTGACAGTCACCATTACAGGCGCCGCCGGCAATATCGGCTATGCCTTGGCGTTCCGCGTCGCCTCGGGTCAAATGCTCGGACCCGATCAGCCCATCAATCTCAACCTGTTGGAGATCCCTGCGGCCAGCGCGGCAGTGGGCGGGGTGGTGATGGAATTGAACGACTGTGCTTTTGCCACGCTCAACAAAGTGACGGCCACCTCGGATGCCAACGTGGCTTTCAAAGATTGCGATTTCGCCATGCTGGTGGGCGCGCGGCCGCGCGGTCCGGGCATGGAACGCAAAGATCTGCTGCTCGAGAACGCCAAGATATTCTCGGCGCAGGGCAAGGCGCTGGACGCCGTCGCGAGCCGCGACGTGCGCGTGCTGGTGGTGGGGAATCCGGCGAATACCAACTCGCTGATCGCCCAGAAAAATGCCAAGTCGCTGAATCCGAAACATTTCACCGCCATGACCCGCCTGGATCACAATCGCGGCCTGGCGCAGCTGACCGAAAAGACCGGGGCCGCGCCGGCAGACGTGAAAAAGATCATTATCTGGGGCAACCACTCAGCCACTCAGTATCCCGATTTGCATCATGCGACGGTAGGCGGCAAGCCGGCCTTGTCGCTGGTTGATGAAAGCTGGTTCAAGGAGCACTACATTCCTACGGTGCAGCAGCGCGGCGCCGCGGTGATCAAGGCGCGAGGCAGCTCGTCAGCCGCTTCCGCCGCCGCCGCGGCGCTCGATCACATCCACGATTGGATGCTGGGCACCGCCGCCGGCAATTGGGTCAGCATGGGCGTTCCCTCCGACGGCAGCTATGGAATTCCGGAAGGGGTGATTTATTCTTATCCGGTGACTTGCAAGAACGGCGAATACAGCATCGTGCAGGGATTGGATGTAAATGCCTTCAGCAAGGAAAGAATGCAGGCAACCCATCGTGAGTTGCTGGAAGAACGAGACGGCGTCAAAGACTTGATTTAGCTAGGGGTGCTCATGAATGACTGGGGGCTGGACGCCAGCATCGCTGTTGGCTGGCTGGTGTTGTTCGTGGGCATTGCACTGGTTCTGGCCTACCGACGCGCCAGCTTGGCTGTCAGCACTGTCATCGCAGTTGCACTGACTGCCGCCTATTGGTGCTGGGGAACCACACCGGATTGGTGGAAGGTCCTGCTGTCCATCCCTGTCGCGCTATTGGTGCTGCTGAACATTCGTCCGCTGCGGGTGCGCGCATTGACCCGGCCGTTCATGCGCAAGTACCGCAAGCTGCTGCCGGCCATGTCCACCACCGAACGTGAGGCATTGGATGCCGGCACGGTGTGGTGGGACGGCGAGCTATTTACCGGCGGACCCAACTGGCAGAAGCTGATGTCGGCCAAGGTGCCGACACTGACGCCGGTGGAACAGGCGTTCATCGACGGCCCCTGCGAACAACTTTGCGCCATGCTGGACGACTGGGACATCACGCATCGGCGTGCCGACATGCCGGCCGCCGTCTGGTCGTTCATCAAGTCGCAGGGATTTTTCGCCATGATCATTCCGCGCCGGTATGGCGGACTGGAATTCTCGGCCTACGCCCACTCCTGTGTGCTCATTAAAATCGCGTCGCGCTCGGCGACGGCGTCTTCGACCATTGCGGTCCCCAATTCCCTGGGCCCCGCAGAACTGCTGCTGCACTACGGCACCGAAGCGCAGAAAAATCACTATCTGCCGCGCCTGGCCCGCGGCGAGGATGTGCCTTGTTTCGCGCTGACCGGGCCGCGCGCCGGATCGGACGCCGCGTCGATTCCCGACACCGGCATCATCTGCAAGGGCCAATGGGGGGGCGCCGAGGTCACCGGCATCCGCCTGAATTTCTCCAAGCGCTACATCACGCTGGCGCCGGTCGCCACAGTCATCGGCTTGGCTTTCAGGCTCTACGATCCGGATCGCTTGATGGGCGAGAAGGCCGACCTCGGCATCACCTGCGCCCTGATCCCGCGCGACAGCGCGGGAGTCAGCATCGGACGCCGTCACTTTCCCCTGAACATTGCCTTTCAGAACGGACCGATCCAGGGTCACGATGTATTCGTGCCGCTGGAAGCCATCATCGGCGGCTTTGCGATGGCCGGCCAGGGCTGGCGCATGCTGGTGGAACAACTATCGGTGGGTCGTTGCATCTCGCTGCCATCAAGCGCCGCGGGCGGTGCGAAAGCCGCGGTGTATGCCTCGGGCGCGTATGCGCGCATCCGCAAGCAGTTCAACACCCCGATTGGCAGCTTCGAAGGCATCGAGCAAGTCATCGCGCGCATGGCGGCCCGCACTTACATCGTCGATGCGGCCCGCTCGGTGACGGCCGGCGCCATCGACGGCGGCGAAAAACCCTCGGTGCCTTCGGCGATGCTCAAGTACCACGCCACTGAGATCGGTCGCATGGTCGCCAACGACGCCATGGACGTGCATGGCGGCAAAGGCATCTGTCTTGGGCCGAAGAATTATCTGGGACGCGGTTACCAGATCGTACCGGTCGCGATCACCGTGGAAGGAGCCAACATTCTGACCCGCAGCCTGATTATCTTCGGGCAAGGAGCGGTGCGCTGCCATCCCTTCGTGCTCAAGGAAATGAATGCCGCCAAGAACCCCGATAGAAAGATCGGTGTGCGGGAATTCGATGCCGCGGTGATGGGGCACATCGGTTTCGCCATCTCCAACGCAGCGCGCTCGCTGGTCCTCGGGCTGACCTTTGCGCGCTTCACCAAGGTGCCGCAAACGCACGGCACCGAACGCTACTTCCAGCATATCAATCGCTACAGCGCCTCGTTTGCGCTGGCCACCGACGTGGCCATGCTGGCATTGGGCGGCTACCTGAAGAAAAAGGAAACTCTGTCGGCGCGCCTCGGCGATGTACTGTCGGCGATGTACCTGGCATCGATGGTGTTGAAGCATCACGAGAATCAGGGTCGCGAGGCGGCGGATCTGCCGCTGGTGGAGTGGGCCTGCCGCAGCCTGCTCTACCAGGCGCAGGAGGACTTGCACCAATTCCTGCGCAATTTTCCCAACCGTTTTCTGGCGGGGCTCATGCGCCTGATGATTTTTCCGCGCGGACTCACTTACTTTCAGCCCAGCGACCAGCTCGGCCACGCGATCGGCGATCTGGTCATGACTCCGAGTGCAGCCCGCGAACGGCTCACCAACTACATCTACAAAACCCAGGAATCTCACAATCACCTGGGCCAGCTGCAGGAGGCTTTGGTGCTGTCGACGATGGCCGAACCATTGGAAAAGCGCATTCGCGTCGAGGGCGTCAAAACCGGCCGCATCAGCGCATTGGATCTGCCGGGGCAGATTTCGCAGGCCCTGGAACTCGGCATCGTGAATGCCGCCGAGGCGGAGATATTGCGCGACTACGATGCCAAGGTGCTCGCCATCATCAATGTGGACGACTTCGACCCTGCAGAACTCGGCGCGGGAGCTGACGCGATCTGATGGGCGCCATACTGCACATCGACATGGACGCCTTCTATGCGTCGGTCGAGGAGCGGGACAACCCCGAGCTGAAAGGCACGCCGCTGATCGTCGGGGGCGCCGGCGCGCGCGGCGTGGTGGCGGCCGCAAGCTATGCGGTGCGCCGCTTCGGCGTACATTCAGCGATGCCGATGCGCGAAGCCTTGCAGCGTTGCCCGAACGCCATCGTGGTGCAGCCGCGGATGGGGCGCTACAAAGAAGTCTCCAGCGTGGTGTTCTCGATTTTTCATGAATTCACACCGCAGGTCGAAGGGCTGTCGCTGGACGAAGCATTTCTCGATGTCACCGCCAGTCAGCAGTTGTTGGGGTCGCCGCAGAAAATTGCCGCAGACATCCGCGAGCGCATTGCGGCGCAAACCGGCCTGACGGCATCGGTCGGCATCGCGCCGAATAAGCTGCTGGCGAAGATCGCCTCGGACCTGAACAAGCCGAACGGCATGTGCCGCATCGGCGCCGACAACCTGCGGCAGGTATTGGATCCGCTGCCCATCCAGAAGCTGTTCGGCGTCGGCCCGAAAACCTTGCCCGCCGTGAATGCCGCAGGTCTCTACACCTTCGGTGATGTGCGCAACGCCGACGAAGCCGTGCTGTGGCGGGTGTTCGGCAAACATGGGCGGTTGATTCGCGATCGCGCCTGCGGCATCGATGATCGGCCGGTGGAAGCCGATCGCGAAGAGAAGTCGATCAGCGCCGAAGAAACCTATGACACGGACATTCGATCGCCGGCCGAGCTGTCGGCGCAATTGGCGCACCTTGCCGACCGCACGGCATCGCGGCTGCGAGCGCACGGTCTGATTGCCGCGGTGGTCAGCGTCAAGATCCGGCGCGCCGATTTCACCACCTACAGCCGGCAGCGGGCGCTGGGCACGGCCACCCAGGACACCGCCACCATTTCCAGCGTGGCGCAGAGCCTGCTCGAAGACTGGCTCAAGGCGCAGCCGCGCGCCGCCGTACGGCTCTTGGGGGTGGGGGTGGCGGATTTACAGGAGCAGGTCCAAAGCGACATGTTTGCGGAGGCCAAACCTGCGCCCACGCGCCTCGACAGCGCGGTAGACGGCATCCGCGGGCGATTCGGAGCTGAGCTTTTGACCCGGGCCAGTCTGCTGCCCCGAACCCCGGGCGGTTCGGGCAGTCGAACCTGAGTTCGTACTATCCTAGCCAAGCCATGTACACCAGCTTCTTCGGCCTAGCCGAGAAACCATTCGCCATCACGCCGGACCCGCGCTATCTATATTTGAGCGAGCGCCACGCCGAGGCATTGGCGCATCTGCTGTACGGCATCAATGAATCCGGCGGCTTCATTCAGCTCACGGGCGAAGTGGGCACGGGCAAGACCACGGTGGTGCGCACGCTGCTGTCGAGGGTTCCGCATCACGCGGACGTTGCGGTGATTTTGAATCCGCGCGTCACACCGGTGGAATTTCTGCTCACCATTTGCGAAGAGCTCGGATTGGAGATCGCCGACGCCGATCGCGACAGCGTCAAGCAGATGGTGGACGCGCTGAATCGGCGTCTGCTGCAGGCGCACGCCGCAGGCCGCCGCATCATCGTTCTGGTGGATGAGGCGCAGAATCTGTCCTTCGAAGTCTTGGAGCAGGTGCGCCTGCTGACGAATCTGGAGACCCCGACGCAGAAGCTGCTGCAAATCATCTTGATCGGTCAGCCTGAACTGCGCGATTTGCTCGATCAAACCGAGCTGCGTCAGCTGGCGCAGCGCATCACCGGCCGTTACCACCTGATGCCGCTGTCGCGGGAAGAGACCAAGGGCTATGTGCGGCACCGGTTGCGGGTTGCCGGCGCCGCCGAAGAGATATTCACCCCCGCGGCGTTGACCGAGGTGCACCGGCTTTCCTCCGGAATTCCCCGCGTGATCAATGTGGCTTGCGATCGCGCCTTGCTGGGCGCGTATACCCAGGAAACGCGCCGGATTACCGCGGCGCTGGTGCGCCGAGCGGCGGGCGAGGTGTATGGCCGGCGCTTCTTGCCGACCTGGCTGGGTTGGATGGCGGGCGGCGTCGGGACCCTGGTGCTTAGTGCCGGACTTTTTACCGCGTGGCAGCTGTGGCACGTCCAAATCACTGCGCTGCTCACGTCTGTCGCCGTGCCCACCCGCGCTGCCACTGTGCTCCAGCATGCGCCGACGGCTGCGGCGGCTTTACCCGTCGCCGCGCCGCCTGCAGCGTTGCCGGTGTCGGCAGCCACGGTTGCGCCGGCGGTTGCGGCACCCCCCCTGGCTTCGATTCACGATCTGCTCGCCGCCAACTCGGCCAGTACCACCGATACGGCGGCGTTCCGTCGGCTGTTGTCGCTGTGGGGTACGGCGATGGCGGATGACAAGGACCCTTGCGGCCACGCGCGCAAGTCCGGTCTCGCCTGTCTCGAACAACGCGGCTCGTGGGCTCAGGTGCGCGCCCTGAATCGTCCGGCCATACTGACGCTGACCGACGATGCAGGACAACGGCACCGGGTGGTGCTGTCCGCTTTGGATGACAAATACGCGACGCTCGATTTGGGCGAGCACAACCATCGCGTCGCACTGGATGACTTGTCGCGCGATTGGTTTGGAGACTTTACCGTCATTTGGAAACCTAAAACGCTGCGCACCCGCCTGTTGTCGGTGGGAATGCAGGGCGACGAGGTCCGCTGGCTGCGTCGCAGCTTGAACGCGCTGGGCGGCGGCGCGTCAGATCCCGAGCACGCCGATGTATTCGACGAACAGCTGGCCATTGCCGTGCAGAACTTCCAACGCGAGCACCGGCTGAATGTGGACGGAATCGCCGGACTGCAAACTCAGGTGGTTCTCGATACTGCGCTGGCTGAACCCGGTTCGCCCATGTTGCTGCCCACTGCGCTGCGCGGCGGCTAGGAAAAGCTCATGTCTTTCATTCTCGACGCATTGAAGAAGTCCGAAACCGAACGCCAACGGCAATCTGTGCCCGGGCTCATGGATACGCGGGTTGCGAATCGTCGCAATCGACTGCCCATCTGGGCGGTGCTGTTGGGCGTTTTGCTGGTCATCAACGTCATCGTGCTGGCGGTTGTCTTGATGCGCAGCAATTCTGCGCCGCGCACTGCGGGTGGGCCCGCCCCGGCAACGGCCGGCGCCGATCACTTCAGTCCCATGGACCCGAATCCCGCAAATCCAGTGTATGCGCCGGAAATCCCGGTCGCGGCGGCGCCGGCGCAAACGCCGGTCGACAATGCGGCACCGATAACGCCACCCCGGCCTGCAGCGGTACCGCGGCTGGTAGATGACCTCAAAGTGCCGTCGCTGCGCAGCGCGCGACGCGCAGATCCGGTGCTGACCGACGAAGATGCCAAGGCGGATAGCGATGAAGTCCTCCCGACCATCAACGAATTGAGCTTGTCGGGGTCACAGTCGCTGCCGGAACTGCATCTGGACGTGCACGTGTATGGCAGCAAACCGTCGGAGCGCTTCGTATTCATCAATATGCGCAAATACCATGAGGGCACGACCCTGCAAGAAGGGCCGACGGTGGAACACATCCGGCGCGACGGTGTGATTCTAAACTTTCACGGGCTGCGCTTTCTGCTGCCGCGCCAATCATGACCCGCCGGAGGCGAGGCGCTGCAGCGCAGCTCCGGAAACACGGTGAATGATCCAGTCTGATTTTGCCTCGGCGCCGAGCGCTTCGTAAAAATCGCGCGCCGGGCGATTCCAATCGAGCACGGCCCACTCGAAACGGGCGCAGTCGCGTTGCAGGGCGAGCTGCGCCAGATTCTGAAGCAGCGCCTTGCCGATGGAACGGCCGCGAAATTCCGGCAGTACGAACAGATCCTCGAGGTACAGGCCGGGCTTCCCCATGAAGGTCGAGAAATTGTGGAAGAACAAGGCAAAACCGGCCGGCGTTCCGTCCACCCGAGCGATGACGGCCTCGGCGCCGGGCTTGGGCCCAAAAAGAGCCTGGTTCAGCGACTGTTCCGTGGCGACGACTTCGTGGCGCAATTTTTCATACTCGGCCAGAGCCGTGATCAGCGCCAGCACCAGCGGTACGTCGGCGGGCGTGGCGGAGGCGATATCAATGCTGGAAGGTTGCGTCATTGGGCGTGGTTACCATGTTAGGCCGATCATGCGATGATAATCCTATGCGCAAGATCTTAACGCTGACCATGAGCGGCCTGGTGACCGTACTGCCGCTGGCATTGACGGTGTATGTCATCTGGTGGCTGGTCAACACGGTCGAAGGATGGCTGCGGCGCGCGCTGATTTGGCTCGGCATCGTCGGTCCCGAGCACTACTGGCCTGGACTGGGACTGATTACCGGCTTCGTGCTGTTGCTGGTGGTGGGAAGCCTCGTCAATGCCTATGCAGGCAAGATACTGCTGAAATACTGGGATGACTTTTTGGGCCGCATCCCGTTCGTCAAGACCCTGTACGGCGGCTTCCGTGACGTTCTGAGCTTGCTGCCCTCGGGCAGCGGTGAGAAGCGCGATCTGCAGCGCGTGGTGCTGGCGCGCTTCGCCGATGTACACGCCATCGGGTTCGTCACTCGCGAGGATGTGCCCAGCGTCTTGTTCGAACACGGCGGACGTGACTGGGTCACGGTATATTTCCCCATGAGCTATGCCTTCGGCGGCTACACCTTGTACCTGCCGCGCGAACGCCTGCAGCCGCTCGATATTTCCGTCGAAGATGCCATGCGCCTGGCGATCACCGCGGGCCTCACCGCCGGCAGCCATCGCGCTTCGGCCTGAAGAGACAGCGGTGATCGCGCGTCATTCGCGTTTACTTGCACTGCTGGCAGCCATGGGCGTGATGTTGGCTGATTTTGCCTGCCCAGCCAGTGATGCGTCCGCGACCGGCGCCCCGGTAACCGCAGGCCAAAATCAGATCTTCAGATCGCAGGCGGCCAAGGTCCTGGCGGGTCGAGCTGACGCCAACAGCTTGGTAACTGCGGCGGCGCTGCGTTTCGCAGGCGCCAACGGCAAGCCAAGATTCAAGAGCGTGTCGAGCGAGGCGCAGAAATCGGCGGTGGAACTCCTTACGCAGGCCGCCGACCTGGCGCCGCAAAGCGCGGCGATCGCGTGGTTGCACCTGCAAATATGCGCGGAAACGCCGGGTTGCAGCACCCCGGAAGTCGCGACGGTGATGCGCTGGATCGATGCCGATAACAGCGCGTCGTGGATGCCCATCCTCGCCACCGCGCAAAAGGACAAGGACACGGTGGAAATCGACCGCGTGCTTGACGATATGGCGCAGGCCCCGCGCTTCGACCTGTATTTGAACCGACTGACGGTGGTGATGTTCGACGTGCTGAAGACGGAGCGGCACGCGTTGCCCGCGCAATATGCGGCTTCGGATTGGGCGCGATTCACCGAGGTCAGCGGCATCGCCACGGCACAGGCGATTCCTTCTTTCACGGCGCTGATCGAGGTTTGTCGCGACATTGCGGCGGCACCGGAACGCCGCGAGGTCTGCCTCAAACTGGCCAAGACCATGCAGAAGGGCGACACCGTGGCGACTCAGATGGCGGGTTTCGGCATCGAGCGGCGACTGCTCGCCGCGGACAGCAAGGAAGCGCGTGCCGTCATGGAGCGCAGGCGTTTACTGGAATGGCGTGTGACCGCCGCAGCGCAATTCGATTTGCCTCTCATGCCGTGGACCAAGAACACGCGCTCACGGGCACGCCTGGATCAAATGCGATTGCGGTCGCGCGAAGAGGACGTATGCATCGCCATATTGCGAGAACATAAAACCGCCACTGAGCCCGCGGAGGAGCATCGATGATCGACCTGTACTACTGGCCCACACCCAATGGCCACAAAATCACGATGTTTCTCGAGGAGACCTCGATCCCCTACACCATCGTGCCGGTCAATATCGGCAAGGGCGAGCAGTTTCAACCGGCCTTTCTGGCGATCTCGCCCAACAATCGCATGCCGGCCATCGTCGATCACACGCCGCTCGAGCGAGGCGCACCCATCTCGGTATTCGAGTCGGGCGCGATTCTTTTATACCTGGCGGAGAAAGCCGAGCAGTTCATTCCCAGCGACTCGCGCGGCAGGGTGGAAGTGCTGCAATGGTTGTTCTGGCAAGTGGGCGGTCTCGGTCCCATGCTCGGACAGAATCACCACTTCAGCAACTATGCGCCTGAGAAAATTCCTTACGCCATCGACCGCTATGTAAAGGAGACCAACCGCCTGTATGGAGTTTTGAACAGACGCCTGGCGGAGCGCGAATTCATCGCCGGCGCTTATTCGATCGCCGACATGGCAGCCTATCCCTGGATCGTGCCGTATGCGGCGCAGGGACAAAAACTCGAGGATTTCCCGCATTTGAAGCGCTGGTTCGAGGCCATCAAAAGCCGCCCGGCCACGCTGCGCGCCTATGAGCGCGGCGCCGGCGTGAGCACCAATACCACGATGAGCGAAGAAGCGAAGCAAGTGCTGTTCGGGCAGACGGCGCAGAGCGGCGTAAGACCCTAAGGCACGGCTCACTTGGCGCGTGCGGCCCAACAGTTGCGCTGGTGTTCATCGACGATGCCGACCGCCTGCATGAAGGCGTAGCAAATGGTCGAGCCTACGAACTTGAAGCCGCGCTTTTTCAGAGCGTCGCTCATCGCGTCGCTGTGCTTGGTGGTGGCCGCAATCTGGCCCAGATACAGCGGCCGGCGACGCACTATCTTGCCGCCGGTAAACTGCCACAGATAGTCGCTGAAGGAATTCTCGGTTTCACGCGTCTCGAGATAGGCGCGGGCATTGGCGATGAACGCGTCGACTTTCAGGCGATTTCTGATGATGCCTGGATCTTGCAATAGACGGCGTTTCTTGTCGGCCGTGTAACGCGCGATTTTTCCGGCATCAAAGTTATCGAACGCCCGGCGATAGTTGTCGCGCTTGCGCAGCACCGTAATCCAGCTCAATCCCGCTTGCGCACCTTCCAAGCACAACATTTCGAACAAGCGGGCATCGTCGTGCAGCGCCACACCCCACTCGTTGTCGTGGTAGGCCACGTATAGCGGATCCGCCGGACACCAGGCGCAACGCAGCTTGCCGTCTTCATGGCGTTGCGCCCGCAGTTTCCGGCGGTCCACCATCGCCGCTATTTGTGCGCCTTGGCGGCCTTGGGATGAGGCTTGGCGGCGATCACTTCAATTTCGACCAGCGCGCCGGGAGCCACCAGAGCGGCAACCTGAAAGGCGCTGCGCGCCGGCTTGTTTGGCTGCTCGGCGCTGCCGAAAAATTTCTTGTAGCCGGTCATCAGACCGGCAAAATCGAGCTTGCCGTCTTTCGGATCGGCAACCATGAATACCTGCATCTTGACCACGTCGCCCATGGTCAGTCCGAGGCGCTCCAGCGTCGACTTGAGCGACTCGAGCGCACTGGTGGCCTGCGTTTCCATGTCGCCGTAAGACTCGACGCTGCCCTTCGGCGCCTCCTTGTTGCTCACCGCGGGCAACGCACCGCTGAGATAATAGGTGTCGAGGCCGGCGCTGACTTTCACCGCCGAGGAAATCGGAAAGTCGTTGCCGTTGGGCAGCGGCAGCCGCATCACAGGTTCGTCCGGCGCGGCAGCCGCGCTAGCCTGGCTGACACCGACGCCGAACATCGCGGCGCTCAATAAAACTGCGTGCATGCGAACGTGAAAGTGCATCGACATCCCCTTGTTGAATAGGCGTCGAGCATCGCAAGCGCGACGCCTCTGTGTCCAGAGATTTTTTGTCAGCTAGAGTCGCAGCGCGTGCAGGCGCACCGCGTGTGAATCCTTGTAGACCAATTCGATGCACGCCACGCCGCGGGTGCGGCGCGCGGTGCTGCGAATTTCATGCATCAGTTTCAACAGCACGCGGGTGCTGACGGCGGGGTCCCATCCAAAGTTGGTGGCGACCCCCAGATGCAGCACCGCAAAACGCTCATGCGCGGCGCGCACGAACACGGCGACCCCGATCGGGCGACCGTCGTCAGTCAGCGCGAACAAGGTTTGCACGCCGCTGATGTCCCCGACACGGACACGCAGTCCGCCATCCTGCTCATACAGTTCAGGGACGCCATAGGTGTCGATGGATTGCTGAATCCCCAGCCGTACCCGGTGCTGATTGGCGTTGAAGAACAGCAGCTGCTCCAGGGCGGGGCGCTGCGCAGCGGGTAATCGGGAGGTGATTTCGATAGCGCTGCCCAATGATCCCTCGAATGAGTAGCCGATCACAAAAATCTAATGACGCAGTGCAGCAGAGGTTGTCTGCCTACCGAGACTCCGTATCGTATAGCGTCGGTCGGGGAATGACACTAGCCTATAGCGGGTGTCTGCTTTGGGGTTGCTGCGGCGCGCCATCCCCGCCCCGGCGGGGTTCCACGGAGAGATACGTCATTGGTGCTAGCTTCTGAGGAAGATGGCGATTCCCTCGACTCGCTGAGATTCAGCCTGGCGAGCGACATCGTCGAGCTGGTGGTGCTCACCGCCGATGAAGCATTTTTGCTGACCTTGCGTGAGGCGGTAGGCGGCGCGCGACGGCTATGGCATGTGCTGTCGCCCGATAAGGTCAGCGACCTGTTGATTGCCGGCGAGGTCGGCATCGTGGTCCTCGACGTCCAGGCGCTCACAGAATCGGCCAGCGTGTTCATTGGCCAGATCAAACGGCAATTTCCGGATCTGGTGGTGGTGGTCGCCGGCCATCGCGACGATGAGAACGCCCTGGCCGGCTTGATCAGTGCCGGCACGGTCTATCGTTTCATCCACAAACCGATGTCGCCGGCTCGCGCGAAACTGTTCGCCGAGGCCGCGGTCAGGAAATACGGCGAACAACGGCGTGTGGGCAAAATGGCCGCCCCGGTGCAAGCATCGAGTGCTGTGCGGCCATGGTTGGTCGGCGCGATCGTTGCTGGGTTGCTGCTGGCGGCCGTGGTGACCTTTGTGGTGCGCCAGAACAATGCCGCAGAATCGACCTCGGCCACGGTCGTTTCGAAGCCGACCGGTGAATCACCCCTGTTGGCCAAGGCGGCAGCCGCGCTCGCCGCCAATCGCTTGACCGAGCCCAGCGGCGACAATGCGCTGGAATTGTATTTGCAAGCGCAGGCACGCAACCCCACGGACCCAAGCGTGCTGGCCGGCCTCGCCGAAGTGCATGAGAGATTGTTGGCCAGGGCGGAGAACGCGCTGCTGGAGGAGCGGCTCGATGAGGCCGGCGCTGCGATCGAGAACGCGCGCAAATCGGGAGTCGAAGCGGGACGCATTGCGTTTCTATCGGCACAGCTGGGCAAACTGCGCGATCAGCTCAAGGCTGCACAGGCACAGGCCCAAGCTCAGGCGCAGGCCCAGACTCGTGCGCGCACCGAAGCCAAACCAGATGACGAAAAGGTCGCCGCGCTGCTGGCACAGGCCGCGCAAAAGTCCGATGCGGGGCGCTTGATCGAGCCCGCCGATGACAACGCCCGCTACTACATCACCCTGGCACTGCGTCTCGACCCCAACAGCAACGAGGCGTTGGATGCGAAGCGTGCGCTGGCGACCCGCTTGCTGTCGGAGGCTCGCGGCGCCATCGACCGGCGCGACTTTGTCCGGGCGACCGCTTGGATCGAGGGCGCCAATGGCATAGCGGTGCCCGCCAATATCGAAACCATCCAAAGCCTGCTGGGCGTCGCGCGCAATCAAGTGGATGTCGATGCCTGGAATCAACTGCTGAAGAATGCGAACGATCGGCTGCAGCAGGATCGGTTGATCGAGCCGGCGAACGACAGCGCCAAGTACTACTTGCTGACGCTGCAGAAGCTCAACCCCAGCAACGCGGGACTACCCGCCGCCATGCAGGATTTGGGCGTTCGACTCACGGCCAAAGCGCGCCGCGCACTGGCTCTGGAACAGTATGACGCGGCACGCAGCTGGCTCGAAGAAGCCGCAGGCGTAGGCTTCGCCTCGGCTGAGGCGAGCAACGTGCAGCGCGATTTGGATACCGCCGCCGCCAAGCACGCCTTGGTGAATGCAGTGATCCCGGTGAGTCAATTGACCATGCTGAAATCGGTGCAGCCGGTATATCCGGCGCGCGCGTTGGCCGGAAAAATCGAAGGCTGGGTGGAACTCGCCTTCACCGTCACCGAAAAAGGCGTGGTAAAGGATGTGTCGGTGCAGGCGGCCAGCAATCCCGGGATGTTCGACGATGCGGCGATCAAAGCGGTATCGCAGTGGCGCTATCAGCCGTTCCTAAGAGACGGCAGACCGACCCCCGTGCACAGCAGCGTGCGGATTCGGTTCGCCCACTCTTGAAACGCGGCGCGCTTCAAGCAGCGGAGCTGCGCGACAACATCGAGGGCGATGCCGATTCCTGGGTAAGCGCGCCGATTTCTGCGCCGATCCGCAAATCATCCACAGGTCCGAAAGCGTGCTTGCGAAGCATGCCGTTTCGATCGATCAATATGAGGCTCGGCGTCCCGCGCATCTTGTAGCGATCCATGGTATGCGGAATCGGACTGGTGGGATTCGGCTGATCCAGCGCGATCGGAAATTTCAGCCGGTATTCGTGAATGAAGGCCTTCAGCACGGCTGTACTGAATGCATCGTGATGTTCGAAGGTGGCGTGCAGTCCGATGACCGTGACGTCGCTGGGCGCGAACGTCTCGTAGATTCTCTGTGCCTGGGGGATGCCGGCGCCGATCGAATTGGGACACAACACCTGAAAGGCGCTCAACACCACGACTCGCCCACGCAACCCCGCGAGCAGCAGGGGCCGATCGGTATTGAACCAGGTTTGCACCAACAACTCGGGCGCGTGATCCGCTGGCGTGGTCATGAATTGGGCGAGACTAACGCCAGTTATGCACCGGAACTCCCGCAGATCCCTCATCGTTTTTTTAAAGATAACCTTAAAACGCGCCGGTTGGAAGTGACACCGGGCGTTCCACGCCGCTAAAGCGCGCTATCGGGGAATATGCGCGACAGGACTATCTTTTTCTCGGCGTTTACGCTCCGCGATTTCCTCGCGGTCGACTATTACGTCGCGCGGCGCCTTTATGCCGATGCGAACCTGTGCGCCGTTGACGGCCATTACAGTGACTTCGACATTGTCACCAATTCGTAAAGTTTCGCCTGCGCGACGGGTAAGTATCAGCATGGGTGCATTTACGCACGCTGAGAAATCGTTGGGTGTGGGGATTTTCTCCGAGTCTATGTAGGATTGCGCCGACCGGCTTGACTAGCCTTCGACTTGCCGGGCGGCGTCCGCTTCAGTCACCGTCCAGTTGCTGACGGTGGCCTCGTAGATGGCGAGTTCCTGTAGCAGATCTTCCAACGGCTGAGCCTTGCCCATGGCGAAGCCTTGTCCATAGTCCACGCCCAAGTCGGCCATCCGCACGCGCAATGCGTCGGTTTCGACGTATTCGGCAATGGTTTCCATGCACATGACCTTGGCCAATTGCGCGATCGCCTTGATCATGGACTCGGAGCGCGCGTTACTGAGGGCATCGCGCACGAAGCTGCCGTCAATCTTCAAGTAGTTGACGGACAGATCCTTGAGATACGCCAGCGAACTGACGCCGGTGCCAAAGTCATCGAGAGCAAATTGACAGCCCAGATCCTGCAGGGTGCGCATGAAATTCTGCGCTTTCTCCAGGTTTCCGATGGTCGCCGTTTCCGTCAACTCGAAGCACAGCACTCCCGGCGACAGGCCGGTGGTCTTGATTTGATCGATCACGAAAGCCAGGAATGATTCATCCTGCAGCGACTGGCCCGAGAGGTTGATCGCGAAGCGGGCAAACTCCTCGCCCAGCGAGGCGCTATGTGCGCCCAGCAGCTCGCAGGCGCGTTTCACCACCCAACGATCCACCGTCGGCATGAGTTGGTAGCGTTCGGCCGAGGACAGGAATTTTCCCGGCGGGATGATTTCGCCGCGATCTCCCAACATGCGAATCAACAACTCGAAGCGCGGACGGCCGTAGTTGCCGCGCAGCGGCAGGATCGGCTGAGCATCCAGGCGGAAACTGTCGGTGTCGAGGGCGTCGCGCAGCTGGCCGATCACCAAAATGTCGGTGTGGCGCCGAATGATGCTCTGGTCCGAGTCCTGGAACATCTCGACGCGATTTCGGCCGCGGTCCTTGGCTGCTTTACAGGCAATCTCGGCGGTGGCCAGCGCATGCGCCAGCGGATTGTCGGATCGTCCGATGGGCGCGACGCCCACGCATACCGATACTTCGAATGAACCCTGCCCGGCGCGCGGCACAATGGCCTCGGCCGCGCCGCGAATCTGTTCGGCAACCACCGCCGCCCAATCCATGCTGGAGTTCGGGATGAGCGCCGCCAGGCGATCGCCCGAGATGCGCGCGGACAGGGCGCCGGGAGGCAATGACTTGGCCATGCGATCGGCCACGCTGACGATCACGTCGTCGCCGACGTGCATGCCGAAGGTTTCATTGATCACGTGCAGGCGATCGATGTCGAGGTACAGAATGATATGCGCTTCATTGGCTGGGCCCGCCGCCAGCAGAGCCGTGGCTCC
>JAXDQN010000446.1:0-6836 GCA_034667865.1 Gammaproteobacteria bacterium | reverse complement strand
AAGACCGAGATCGCGCGGCGGCTGGCGAAACTCGCAGGCGCGCCTTTCATCAAGGTCGAGGCCACCAAATTCACCGAAGTGGGCTACGTGGGGCGCGAAGTTGATTCGATCGTCCGCGATCTTGTAGAGATCTCCGTCAAAATGACGCGAGAAGAAGAGATTGCCAAGGTTCGTCACCGCGCCGCCGATGCCGCCGAGGAACGGGTGCTCGATATTCTGTTGCCGCGGGCGCAGGGTGCCGGCTTTACCGCCGAATCCACCCCCCGCGATGGCGAAACCCGGCAGCGCTTCCGCAAAATGCTGCGCGAGGGCGAGCTGGACGATCGCGAGATCGAAATCGAATTGCGGGGGGCACCCACGGGCGTGGAAATCATGGCGCCGCCCGGCATGGAAGAAATGACCCAGCAGTTGCAAGGCATGTTCCAGAACTTGGGCGGCGGCCGCACACGGCAGCGCAAACTCAAGATCAATGAGGCACTGAAACTCCTGGTCGACGAGGAAGCGGCCAAGATGATCAACGAAGAGGAACTCAAGCTGCGCGCAGTGGAAAACGCCGAACAAAACGGCATCGTGTTCATCGACGAAATCGACAAGATCGCCCGCCGCCAAGAAACCGCCGGCGCCGATGTGTCGCGCGAGGGTGTGCAGCGTGACTTGCTGCCGCTGGTGGAAGGCTGCACCGTGAACACCAAGTACGGCACGGTCAAAACCGACCACGTGTTGTTCATCGCCTCCGGCGCCTTTCATATGTCCAAGCCATCGGATTTGATTCCCGAGCTGCAGGGACGCCTGCCCATTCGCGTGGAACTGGAACCGCTGGTGGTCGGGGATTTCGTGCGCATTCTCACCGAGCCCGATGCGTCGCAAAGCCGCCAATACACGGCCCTGATGGGCACCGAGGGCGTGACCCTGGAGTTCGAGCCGTCAGGCGTGCAGCGCTTGGCGGAAGTGGCTTTCGAGGTCAACGAGCGCACCGAGAACATCGGCGCCCGCCGCCTGCACACCGTCATGGAGCGGCTGCTCGAGAGCGTCTCGTTCGACGCCGCCGATCGCAACGGCACGCATGTGCTTATCGACCGCGCATACGTCGAAGGCAATCTGGGCGAGCTGGTCAAGGATCAGGATCTGTCGCGTTATATCCTGTAAAAGCGCTCCATAGGTCATGCCCACTCCCACCGAAATCAAGCTACGCACCGCATCGCGGTTGTTGGAAGTGCAATTCGACGATGGCACGCGCTACGAACTGCCCTTCGAATACCTTCGCGTGTTTTCTCCCTCGGCCGAAGTAAAGGGTCATGGGGGCGGCGAGGGAGTGCTGCAACTGGGCAAGCAAAATGTCGGCATCAGTCGGCTCGAGCCCATCGGCAATTACGCACTGCGCCTGCACTTCGACGACGGACACAACACCGGCCTGTATTCCTGGACTCTGCTGCATGAGTTGGGCCGGGATCGCGACGCCAACTGGGCTCACTACCAGCGGCGCTGCGCCGAAGCACGTTCGGCAAAATAACGGCCCAATTCCCGCAGTCGGCTACAATGGAGCCTGAAACGAGGGCCCATGGCTGATTCCAATCGCACGGTAGATTTTGGCTTCGAACAGGTGGCGCCGGCCGACAAGGCTGAGCGCGTGCGCGCGGTGTTCGCGTCCGTGGCGCCGAAGTACGACGTCATGAACGACTTGATGTCCTTCGGCGTGCATCGATTGTGGAAGCAGTTTGCCCTGTCGCTGACCGGCCTGAAGCCGGGCGGCGCCGCGTTGGATGTGGCCGGAGGCACCGGCGATCTGGCGGCCGGATTGCTGCGCCAGGTGGGCAAATCGGGCCGCGTCGTATGCTCCGACATCAATCCGAAAATGCTCGAAGTCGGCCGCGATCGACTGCTCGACAAAGGCTTCGTCGGCAATGTGGAATTCCTGGTGGCGGACGCCGAGAAGCTGCCCTTCGATGAAAACAGCTTCGATTGCGTCACCATCGGCTTCGGCCTGCGCAATGTCACCGACAAGGCGGCGGCGCTGAAGTCCATGCACCGCGTGCTCAAGCCTGGCGGACAGTTGCTGGTGCTGGAATTCTCAAAGCCCGTGGCCCCGGGCTTGAAGCCGGTGTACGACGCCTACTCCTTCAAAGTGCTGCCGCTGCTGGGTCGGCTGGTGGCGCAAGACGCCGACAGCTACCGTTATTTGGCGGAGTCCATTCGCATGCACCCCGATCAGGAAACCTTGCTCGAAATGCTGCGCACCGCCGGATTCGCGCACGCCCGGTATCACAATCTCACCGGTGGAATCGTGGCTGTGCACCGCGGCTACAAGATCTGACATGCCGGCGACCGCGCCCTGGCTGGCAGCCGCCGAAGCCCTGTTCAATCGCAACATCGCTGCATCGACCGAAGCGCGATCGCTGGCGCGGCGCCTCGAGGGCACGTCGTTGCAAGTCGAGGTCGAGGACAGATTGCGGGTGCGCGCCTGCGTATTCAACTCGGGCCTCGCGCTGTTCAGCGGCGAAGCTAGCGACCCTGCCGGTGGCGGCCCCCGGTTGGCCGGCCCCCGGTTGGCCGGCCCCGCCGATGCCACGATCAGCGGCTCCGCGCCCGCATTGCTGCAGTTGTTGCGCGGCGACGGACCCTCGGCCGCATCCCGCGTCGGCGTGCAAATTCGCGGCGACGCCGAAATAGCCAATCTATATCGCCAGCTATACGCCGCCGCCAAGCCGGAATTCGAGGAAGAGTTGTCGCGCTGGATCGGCGACATGCCGGCGCGACGCCTGTCGGAGGTCGCGCGCAGTGTGCGCTCCTGGGCGCGGCGTACGCGGCGCACCGCCGGGGAAAACATCGCCGAATACCTGCAGGAGGAAGGCCGCGACCTGATCAGCAAAACTGAGCACGAAGAATTCATAGCGGGCGTCGATGCGGTACGCGAGTCGGCCGATCGCATCGAGGCGCGACTCAAGAATCTCGAACAGCGGATTAAGGACCCTTCCTGATGCGATTGCGGGTGCTGGCGAGATTGCTGGAGATACAGCGGGCATTAGTCCGGCATCGGCTCGATGATTTCGTGCGCGCCACCCATCTGTACCGGCCGATGCGCTTTCTATATTTCCTGTCGCCGTGGACCTGGTTTCAGCGCAGCCTCGGCCGCACCCGCGGCGAGCGACTGCGCCTGGCGCTGGAGGAACTCGGACCGATATTCGTCAAATTTGGCCAGGCGCTGTCCACTCGCCGCGATCTGCTGCCGCCGGATATCGCCGATGAGCTGGCGAAATTACAGGACCGGGTCCCGCCATTCGACGGCGCCATGGCCGCCGCCATGATCGAACAGTCTCTCGGCAGCGGCTTGGATCAGATCTTCGGCAGCTTCGACTCTGCACCGCTGGCCGCGGCATCGATTGCGCAAGTGCACGCGGCCACGCTGAAAAACGGCCAGGAAGTGGTGGTCAAGGTTTTGCGCCCCGGCATGCGCGAGGTCATCGATCTCGACCTCGAAGTGCTCGCGGCTCTCGCCCGTCTCGCGCAGGAGTATTGGCTCGAAGCGCGTCCGGTGCGCCCCATCGAGGTAGTGCGCGAATACAAGAAGACCATTCTCGATGAGCTGGATCTGCTGCGCGAAGCAGGAAACGCGGCCCAACTGAAGCGCAACTTCACCGGCTCACCGCTGCTGTACGTGCCTGAAGTTTACTGGGACTACTGCCGCAGCAATGTCATGGTGATGGAGCGCATTCATGGCCTCGTCATCAGCCAGATCGAAGAATTGCGGGCCCGCGGCGCCGACATCGCGCGCTTGGCCGAGAACGGCGTCGAGATTTTCTTCACGCAGGTGTTTCGCCACAATTTTTTCCACGCCGACATGCATCCGGGCAACATTTTCGTGCAGATCGACGACCCCAAGCGACCGCGCTACGCCGCAGTGGACTTCGGCATCGTCGGCACCTTGCAGCCGCGGGATCAGCACTACCTGGCCGAGAATTTCATGGCCTTCTTCGATCGCGATTATGCGCGCATTGCGCAGCTGCATATCGAGTCGGGCTGGGTGCCGCGCGCCACCCGGGTGGATGAACTCGAGTCCGCGGTGCGCACCGTCTGCGAGCCTATATTCAACAAGCCGCTGAAGGAGATTTCCTTCGCGCAGGTGCTGTTGCGATTATTCGAAACGGCGCGCCGCTTTGAAATGCAGGTGCAGCCGCAGTTGATCTTGCTGCAGAAGACCTTGTTCAACATAGAAGGCTTGGGCCGTCAGCTGTATCCGGAACTGGATCTATGGAAGACGGCGCGGCCGGTGCTCGCGCAGTGGATGCGCGAGCGCACCAGCCCACGCACCATACTCAGGCAAATTCGCGCCCATGTACCGGATGCGCTGATGGCACTGAGCCAGGTACCCGGCATCGTGCAAACGCGGGTGCGCGAAGCCGCCGAGGGTCACGCGCCGGCCATCGAGCCGCTGGGCCTCGCTCAAATGCGTGAGGAGACGCGCCTGGCGAGGGCGCGCCGCGATCGATTGGTGATCGCGGGCGTGCTGTGGTTGTCCGGTTTGATCTGGCTCGCCATCGCCACCCGCTACCCGTGGCTGGGATGGATGCAAATGTTGGCGGCCATTGTGGTGATCGTAAAGTGAGAATCCAGATTCCCAGCAACACCTCCTATCGAGGCCGCAACTCGCGTACGAATTTACCCGCATTGGCGCTGTTCGTGCTGCTGGCGCTCGGTATCGGCGCGCTGGGCGCGATGTTCTCGCCGCGCTTCTCTTCCGGGGCGACGCAGTGGTACGCGATGCTGGCGAAGCCAGAGTGGCTGCCGCCCGCGCGGTGGTTCGGTGCCATTTGGATTGTGCTGTACCTGCTAATGGGCATCGCCGCATGGATCGTGTGGCGCGAGCGGTATCACCGCAGCCGAACCACGGCGATTTTCGCCTACGGCCTGCAGCTGCTGCTGAATGGAGCCTGGGCGCCGCTGTTTTTTGGCATGCGCAATATCGACGCCGGCTTGTTCGATGTCGTCGCGCTGCTCATGGCCATCGGCTGGACCTTGCGGGAGTTTGGGCGCGTCAAAGCCGGCGCCGCCTGGCTGCTGGCGCCATATTTTCTGTGGGTATGCGTGGCGGTGGCGATCAATCTGTCCCTGTGGAAGTTAAACCCTTGACCCGCCGTTTCAACTCGCCGCATCAGTCGACTCCCCGCGCCCATCTGCTGTCAAACGGCAGCTATTCGGTGATGTTGACCGCCGCCGGTTCTGGTTACAGCCGTTGGCGCGATATCGCCGTCACGCGCTGGCGCGAGGACGTCACCTGCGATTCCTACGGCAGCTACGTTTTTCTGCGTGATGTATTCATCGGTCACGTCTGGTCGGCCGGTTACCAGCCCAGCGGCCGCGAACCCGAAAACTATGCCGTGGCGTTCGCGGATGATTGGGCCGAATTTACCCGCAACGATGGTCCCATTCGCACTCGTCTAGAGGTGCTTGTAAGCCCCGAAGACGACGCCGAGGTGCGTCGTGTCACCCTGACCAACCAGGGCCGCGGTGCGCGCGAAATCGAAGTCACCACCTACTGCGAAGTGGTGCTGGCCTCGGCGGCGTCGGATTCCGCTCATCCGGCATTTTCCAAGATGTTCGTGCAAACCGAGTTCGCGGCGGAACGCGCAGCGCTGCTGGCGACGCGACGCCAACGAGACCCAGGTCAGGCGCCGGTGTGGTTGGTGCACTTCAGCTGTTTGGAAGGCACTGCCGTCGGCGGCGTGCAATTCGAGACCGATCGCGCGCGCTTTCTCGGCAGGGGTCACGATGTGCGCCACGCCACATCCATCATGGACGCAAGGCCGTTATCCAACACCGTGGGCACGGTGCTGGATCCGGTGCTGGCCTTGCGCCGCCGTGTGCGGATCGAACCCGGCCAAACAGCGCAAATTGCCTTCTGGACCGGCATCGCCGCCAGCCGCGCGCAGGCTTTGGCGCTGGTCGCCAAGTATGGCGATGCCGCCGCCTTCGAACGCGCCAAGACCCTGGCGTGGGCGCAAGCGCAAGTACAGTTGCAGAAGCTGGGCGTGGATGCCGGCGAGGCGGCGGTTTTTCAGGATATCGGCGGCCGCTTGCTGTACTGCGACCCGGGCTTGCGCGCTCCGCGCGACATTCTCGATGCCAATCGCTTGGGCCAAGCCGCGTTGTGGAGCATCGGCCTTTCCGGCGATCTGCCGATTCTATTGGCTGAGATCGATGCCACGAGCGATCTGGATTTTGCGCGGCAGCTGATGCGCGGCCGCGCATTTCTGCAGTCCAAGGGGTTGGTCTTCGATCTGGTATTTCTGAATATCGCGGTGATGCCGGATGCGGATGCGCTGCAGCCGCTGCTGGAGGCAATCGCCGGCAGCAGCGGGAAAGTGCTGCGTGTTGCGGACGCCGGGGCGGCCCACGCCGGGGCGGCCCAGGCCGTATCCGCCGCCAGCCTCGCGCTGCTGCGCACAGCCGCGCGCGTCGTAGTCGCTGGGCGCAATGGGCCCTTGAACTCACAGCTCGCGAGGGCGGAGGAAGCTGCGCCGCTGCCGCGTCAGCAGCGCGAGAACAGCGCGTCGGAGCCAGAGGATGATGCGGTGGTGCCCAGCGGCTTGGCGGCGCAAACGGCGTCGCTGGAGTACTTCAACGGCTTGGGCGGGTTCGATGGCGCCACCAATGAATACGTCATCCTTCTCGAGGAGGGACAGTGGACACCCGCGCCGTGGATCAATGTGATTGCGAATCCGGATTTTGGTGTGCTGATTTCCGCCGATGGCTGCGGCAGTTCCTGGTCGCTCAACGCGCAGCAAAATCAAATCACGCCATGGTGCAACGATCCCGTCAGCAACACGCCGGCCGAAGTGGTG
>JAXDQN010000445.1:0-6280 GCA_034667865.1 Gammaproteobacteria bacterium | reverse complement strand
ATATCAGTGCCCGGATAGTGGGCAGTCTGCAGCGAATATCGATATTCGGTCGAGCCAATGCCGATGCTGACTTGTTGCACGGCCAATACCGGTGTGAGCTCCGGATGCTTAACCTTCACCGCGGCGTACAAGGGCATAAACGCGCGTACGTCATGTCCTACAGCGCGGAGGTTATGCAGCAGAGCCCCGGCCACGTCCGCCAATCCGCCGGTTTTTGCGTAGGGCACTATCTCGGCAGACAGCAAACATAGCTTGAGCGGCGACATGAATCACAGTTTAACAAAGGGTGAATTTTTACTGCGAGAAACCTGGTGCAGGTGTTTGCCGAGTGTGTCAGGCTAGGCTTTAATGCGACATGCCGCTCGTAATAACACTGGACGTTATGTCAGCCGGTTGACCAGCGGCACGCTGGCGGTGATCATGGCCGGCGGTCGTGGCGAGAGACTCAAGGCGCTGACGCAGCATCGCTGCAAGCCGGCCACCCCGTTCGGCGGCAAATTCAAAATCATCGATTTCGTACTGTCGAACTGCGTCAATTCCGGCATTCGCCAGATCGCGGTACTGACTCAGTACAAAGCCCAGTCGCTGATTCAGCACATCCAGCGCGGCTGGAGTTATCTGCGGGGCGAGTTGGGCGAATTCGTCGAATTGATCCCGGCGCAACAACAAATCGGTACTCACTGGTATCGCGGCACCGCCGACTCGGTGTATCAGAATCTGGACTTCATCCGCTCGCACAACCCCACTCACGTGCTGATTCTCGCCGGCGATCATATATATAAAATGGACTACGGTCCGATGATTGCCTATCACGAGCAATGCGAGGCCGACATCACGGTGGGCGTCGTCGACGTTCCCATCGAACGAGCCAACGAGTTTGGCATCATGACCACGGACGATGCCAACCGGGTCACCAAGTTTGCGGAAAAGCCGACCGACCCCGATCACATTCCGGGCCACACGCATTTGGCGCGCGCCTCCATGGGCATCTATGTGATCGCCCTGGACCGGTTGGAAAAGCTGCTCACCGAAGATGCGGCCAACGAGGCCAGCAAGCACGATTTCGGACGCAACATCATTCCGCCGAACATCGAGCGTATGCGGGTGTTTGCCTATCCGTTCGAGGACGTCGAAACCCGCGCTCAGAACTACTGGCGCGACGTCGGTAACGTCGACGCCTTGTACGAAGCCAATATGGAATTGGTGTCGCTCAATCCGGAACTGAATATTTACGACCATCAGTGGCCGATTTGGACTTATCAGTCGCAGCAGCCCCCGGCGAAATTCGTGCTCGATGAAGAAGGCCGGCGCGGCATGGCGATCAATTCCATGGTGGCGGGCGGGTGCATCATTTCGGGCGCCTATGTGAATCTGTCATTGCTATCGAGCGACGTTCGCATCGAGGAAAGCAGCAGCATCGAAAGCTCGGTACTGTTGCCGAGCGTGCACATCGGTCGGCGCTGCAAGATCACGCGCGCCATTCTCGATGAAGGCTGCGTGATCCCGGACGGCCTGCAAATCGGTCAGGATTTGGAAGCCGATGCCAGGCGTTTCTTCGTCACCAAGCGCGGCGTGGTGTTGGTGACCCAGGACATGCTGCGCCAGATCGTGGTGCCGGTGGATTCTGCCGCGGGCGCGCCGGTCGGAACCGCCGCGCCGGTCCCGAATTCAACCACCTGACTTTGCTCGCAATTTTAGCCGCATCCATGCGTCGATCACGTGGCGCGAACTGATGCCCAGCATACTGGGTTGACCGTCGAGTTCACCGCGCAGCAGCTGTACGTCTGCGTTAGCGACGCCCCACGGTCGATATAGCGACGGCAGCGCTCTGCCGAACAGCACCACCTGGGGACATCCGACCGCTGCGCCGGCATGCGCCGGGCCCGAGTCCACATTGATCAGCCCATCGGCCCGATCCAGCAGCGCCACCAGGCGCGGGATCGGCAGATCGTCGGCCGCGTTGTGCAGCCGGTCGATGCCGGCCAGCGCGGCGATCTCTTGATTCAGCTCGAATTCCGGACCCGTGCCGAGCAGCACGATGCGATGGCGTGGATTGTGCTGGCGCAAGAATCGCAGCACCTCGGCCCAACGCTCATTCGGCCAGTATTTATGATTGACGGCCAGTCGGCGCGGTCCGCGGCGCATGGTGCGTTTGTTGCCCGCTTGCAGCAGTATCAAAGGCGCATCGGCCATACCACGTGCCCGCAGCCATGCATCGAGGTCGTCGCGCCGCTTCGCCGTCACCTGCAATTGGCATCCGGGCGCAATTGCGCTCAGGTCGGCGCGGTAAGGGGCTGAACTTGAGGCCGGCATGATTTGCGCCATGCGTCGCCATTGGGCCGTGGCGTGCTCACCCTCGAGCAATGGATGGTCGCGCGCTGCGACGATGTCCGCAGCCGTGATTCCGGCGCGATCCAAAATGTGCTGGATACCATGATCACTGTCGCACAACCAGGTCGGACCGATTCCGCGCGCCCGCAAACGTCGCACCACGCGCTGCTGGTCGACGCTCAACCAATACGGCGTCTTACGGCTGCGCATGGTCAATATCTCGCCGACACCGGCTTGGCCAAAGAGCAGCGGCTCGCTCCAAGGCCCGGTGGTCACGATATCGACCGGGCAGCGAAACTCGGCGTGCAGCACCCGAATCAGCGCAGTCAGCAACACCATATCGCCGAACGCACCGCAGCGCACCGCCAGTGGACGTTCGCAGGTGCGCTTCATGCGTCAGAACACCGGCAGAATCGCACCGTCGAACTGCTTCAAGATGAACTGGCGGATCTCGTCATTTTGATAGGCCGCTATCAAGACCTTGAACACCGGCTTGTCCTTGTCTGCCGTGCGCACGGCAATGACATTGCCGTAAGGATTGTCCCTGCTGCTTTCGATCGCGATGGAGTCCTTGCCGGGACGCAGATGGGCCTGCAGCGCGTAGTTGGTATTGATCACCGCGGCATCCAGATCGCTCAAGCTGCGCGGCAACTGCGCCGCGTCCAGTTCACGAAACTTGAATTTGTGCGAATTGACCAGGATGTCGCGCACACTGGGCGTGATGCCGGTCCCTTCGCGCAACTTGATCAGATTTTGCTGCTGCAGCAGCAGCAAGGCGCGGCCGCCGTTCGATGGATCGTTGGGAATGCCGAGTTGCGCGCCGTCCGCCAGAGCGGCGACCGACTTCGCCTTCAGCGAGTACAGCCCCATGGGCTCGACGATGGTGCCGGCGATGGCGCTTATCTTATAGCCGCGAACACCGACTTGATTGTCGAGAAAGGGCTTGTGCTGAAAGGCATTGGCGTCCAGATCGCCGCCATCCAGCGCCGCGTTCGGCAACAGGTAGTCGTTGAAAACGATCACCTGGATGTCCAAGCCTTTTTGCTTGGCGATTTCCTTGACCTTGGCCCAGATCAACTCGCCGTCGCCGCCTGAGACGCCTACTTTTAGGCGCGTCTGCGCGGCGGCCGTGCCGCATCCCAGCGTCAACAGCAACCCCCACGCCGCACACAGCACCAAAAAATGTCTCTTCATGAGTTCACACGCGGCGGTTTAAGCGCCGCGCGAGGTAATCTCCCGCCACTTGAATGAGCGACACGACGACGACCAATACCACGATAACGCCCACCATGATGCCTGTTTCGAATCGCTGGTAGCCATAGCGAATGGCAAGATCACCCAGCCCGCCGGCACCCACCGCCCCCGCCATCGCGGATGCGCCAATCAGCGTGACGATGGTGACGGTAAAGCCGCTTACCAAACCAGGCAAGGCCTCCGGCACCAGCGCCTCGCGCACGATTTGCCAGCGGCTGGCGCCGAGCGCGCGCAGCGCTTCGATCAGTCCATGGTCCACTTCGCGCAGGCTCATTTCCGCAATGCGCGCGAAGTACGGAGTCGCCGCGACGGTCAGGGGCACGATGGCAGCCACCGTGCCGATGGTCGTGCCGACGACGAAGCGCGTGAAAGGGATCAGCGCCACCAGCAAAATGATGAAAGGCGTGGAGCGGAAAGCATTGATGAGTGCACCCAGTCCGCGACTGAAGGTAGGGTGCTCGGAAATGCCGCCGGACGCCGTGATGACCAGCAGCAGGCCCAACGGCAGCCCGAGCAGCAGCGACGGCAATCCCGATGCGCCGACCATCACGGCAGTCTCGGTCAGCGCGCCGCCAAAGAGCTGCAGATCATCCGCCGACATAGCCCAAGATCTCCAGATCCGCCAGCCGCGGCTGTAATTGCGCGCACAAGGCCGCTTGTTGCTGCTCGCCGCGATAACGCAGCGACAGGGTCACCGTGCCGAAGGTGTGGGCCTGCACGCTGTCGATCTCCGCATGCACGACCGTCCCATCCCAATCCGCGGCCGTCAGCAACGCCAATACGGAAGGTTCGCGCTGTAAGTCCGCGCTGGAAAGTCGCAGCAGCATGCGCCCCGCCGCGATGGGTTCACTCTGCAATTGGCCCTGCAAAGTCTCCGGCAGCGGCGGACGCACCGTGCGCAGCAGGCGCCGCGTCAGATCGGTGCGGGGATGCCCGAAGACCTCCCAAACTGCTCCTTGCTCTATGATGCGGCCGTGATCGAGAACGGCGACGTGATCGCACACCTCGCGAATCACGCTCATTTCATGCGTGATGAGAATGATGGTGACACCCAGGGTTGCCTTGAGGTCCTTGAGCAATTGCAGGATGGACAGCGTAGTTTCGGGATCCAGCGCCGACGTGGCTTCGTCGGACAGCAGCAGCGAAGGTCCCGCCACCAGAGCGCGCGCGATGCCCACTCTCTGCTTCTGTCCACCCGACAGTTTCGCAGGATAGGCGGCTGCCTTGTCGCGCAAGCCCACCAAATCCAGCATCCTCCACACCGCCTTGGCGCGCAGCTCACGCGCTTGGCCGGCCAGCTTCAGCGGCAGTTCGACATTCTCGAACACCGTCTTCATCGACAACAGATTGAAGTGCTGAAAGATCATGCCGATATTGCGGCGCACTTGGTTGAGTCCGTTTTGATCCAGACTGCCCAAATCCCGGCCATTGACGATGACCCGGCCGGCATCGACCTTTTCCAGCGCGTTGATGCTGCGGATAAGGGTGGACTTGCCGGCGCCGCTGCGGCCGATGATCCCGAAGGTTTCGCCTCGGTTGACCTGCAGATCGACGCCGTCGAGCGCCGCCACTGGGCCGAAAGCCCGTCGCACCGACTCGAGCCGAACGATGGCGTCGGTACTGTTCAGCGAATCACACTGTCGCTGAACCGCTCCATTTCTTCCAGCTGCGGGCTGAACTGCAGCAGCAGCAGGTCGACACCCACCTCTTCGAACTTGCCGATCTGCTCCTGGACTTTGGTCGGCGTGCCCACCAATCCGGAGCGCAGTCCGCGATTCGAGACCGAGTACTCCTGGATCGACATCTTCTGTTCGAGCTGCGTGCCCTGCAGCCACTGCTGATAGTTGGCGAAGCCCTTGGCGTTTTGCTTCACATCCGTGATGCGTTCGATTTCCGCCGCGATCTCGCCGTCCGAATTTCGCGTAAACGCATAGCCCGCAACGCCGAATTGCATGGGACCCAAACCAAATTTCTCGCGGCGCTCGCGCATATCGGCGATCTTTGTTTTGACATGCTCAGGCGAATCGCCGTGCATGACATACGCATCGCACTTCAGCGCGATCAGATTTTTCGCCGCCTCGGATTCTCCGCCCGCGTAGATTGTCGGCCGCGGCGAGCGCTTCGGCTTGGGCTCGAGCACTGTACCGGTGGTCTGATAGTACTTGCCGGTGTGGCTGAAGGTTTTCTGCGACCACGCGCCGTTCACCACATCCAACCATTCGGCGGTGCGTCCGTAACGGTCGTCATGCTTCTCGAAGTCGACGCCGTACATGCGCGCTTCCTGCTCCCACCAGGAAGACACGACATTCAGGGCCAGACGGCCCTCGCTGATCTGATCGATATTGGCAGCCTGCTTGGCGAACAGAGCCGGCGAATGAAATGTCGGCCGAACCGCGACCATCAATTCCAACCGCTCAGTCACCGCGGCAAGTGCGGCCGAGGTCGACCAGGCGTCCAAGCTCGGCGCATCGACGCCCTTGATGTCGTTGAGATTCAGCTCGGCGATCAAGGAAAGGTCATAGCCGATCTTCTCGCTGCGCTGCGCCAACTTGCGGGTGTAGGCCCAGGTCGCCTCCATTTGTTCGTCTTCGACGTTGCGCAGCCAACCGCCGAATACCGGCATCCAATAGCCGTAACGAATACCATTTTTAGCCGGCACGTCGCACCTCCTGTTCCAGATAATCCGCCAGATTCT
>JAXDQN010000444.1:0-5266 GCA_034667865.1 Gammaproteobacteria bacterium | reverse complement strand
CCGATGCGCCTTGGTGCTGCTCGTGGCGCCGGGCGCCGCTGCGCCGGGCGCATCGCCGCTGGTCGCCGAGGGGGTTTGGGAGGGATACATACTGGATGCGCCGCGCGGTGCCGGCGGCTTCGGCTATGACCCTTACTTTTGGCTGCCCGATCGGCAGCTCACCGTGGCGCAGCTGTCGACAGAAGATAAAAATCGGCTGAGCCATCGGGGCAAGGCAATGCGTGCGTTGCGGACTGCGCTGCTGGCGCGCATCGGGGAGCGGTGTTGAGCATTGCGCTGTATGTGCACATGCCTTGGTGCGTGCGCAAATGCCCGTACTGCGACTTCAACTCGCATCAATTGAAATCGGCGCAGCCGGATTCCGCGTACATCGACGCGTTGCTGCGTGATTTCGACTTCGAACTGCCGCGCATCGCGCAACGCCGCATCGACAGCGTCTTCTTCGGCGGCGGCACACCCAGCCTGTTTCAACCCGAGGAGTTCTCCCGGCTACTGACGGAACTGCGCCGGCGCATTGCATTTGCCGACGATGCGGAAATTACCCTGGAGGCAAATCCCGGCACCATCGAACGCGGCCGCTTCTCGGGCTATGCGCAGGCCGGCATCAACCGCGTGTCGCTCGGTGCGCAAAGCTTCTCAGCCGCGGCCTTGCAGCGCTTGGGGCGTATTCATTCAGTCGACGATACGCACCGCGCAGTGGATGAATTGCGCGCCGCGCGGCTCGACAATTTCAATTTGGACTTGATGTATGCGTTGCCGGATCAGACCCTGGAGGAAGCGCTGTTCGACGTGAGTACGGCGTGTGCGCTGCGGCCGTCGCATATTTCCTACTACCAGCTTACGCTCGAACCCGGTACGGTATTTCATTCGCGGCCGCCACCGCTGCCGGACGATGACGCCGCCTGGCAGATTCAATCAGCGGGCCAGCAACTGCTGTCCGCGGCCGGTTACCGACAATACGAGGTGTCGGCCTATGCGCAGCCCGGCGCGGAGTGCCGCCACAATCTCAACTACTGGCTATTCGGCGACTATGTGGGGCTGGGCGCGGGCGCTCACGGCAAGATCAGCTTTGCGCAACCGCGGCGCATCCTGCGAACCGTGAAACCGAAACAGCCGCGGGAGTACCAAGAGCAGATTCGCCGTGCCTCGGACATCGCCGGGATCGGCGAGTGCACGCCGGTCGCGGAAGCGGATCTGCCGTTCGAATTCATGCTGAATGCATTGCGCTTAAACGCGGGATTTGCGGCTCGCGAGTATGAAAATCGCACCGGATTGCCGATGGCCAATCTTCAGCAGCAGCTGTCGGCGGCCGAGCAGCGGGGTCTCATGGCTGCGACGCCAGCAGGCTGGAGGCCGACGGAACTGGGAATGCGCTTCTTGAACGATCTACAGGGCAGTTTCCTCGCCTAAGCTTATGCACATGGTCCGTAAAGACCCCGGCAAAGTGAGACCTACAGCACATTGCACTTGCAGTAGGTCAGATGCAGCTCGCAATCTGTTGATTAATAAGCGTTAAGTCATGTGTCTATTTTTTGACCAAGTTAACATTTATGCGAAATTCTGCCCATTGATTACTGCGGGCCGACAGCCATCCACAGACTTATCCACAGATTTTGTGGACAAAACAGGTTGTTGTTGTAGGACAAAGACTTACACCTGCTTATGTCGTCCTGGTTGTCTGCGTAAGCGATCACGCATATGATGCGCGGCCCTGATTTCGGCATTGATTTTTAGGATCTCGCCAGCAAACAGGTGCAAGGCGTGGCGATCGCTCATGTCGAGCTGATCGATTCTGCCATCACAGATATATGAGGTTCCTATGAAAGCCGGCATCCATCCCGAATACAAACAGATCATGGTGACTTGTACCTGCGGGAACAAGTTCGAAACCCGCTCGACCATCGGCCAAGATCTGCAGGTTGAAGTTTGTTCCAACTGCCATCCGTTCTACACGGGCAAGCAGAAAGTTGTGGATACCGGCGGCCGCGTCGACAAGTTCCGCAAGAAGTATGCGGTTGCGCCGAAGCCAGAAGCCAAGGCTGACGCGAAGCCCGCTGCAAAATCCGCGGCCAAAGCCTAACGCCGACCAGTGGCGCCGCGCGGAATCATCCGCGCGGTTTGTTCGCCTCTTTAGTCCTTCGCGCTCTGTCTCGCAAGATCTGTTGCAGTGACGCGCGTGCTTGATTCCCATGTACGACCGTGCAAGGCTGCGGGGTTCTTAACAAACGACCCATAGCCTGTCGGACCTAGCGAATGAGCACGAAATACGAACTCAAGAATCTGACGACCGCAAAGACCACCACGCTGAACGCAATGTCGGGGACGCTGGGGCCCGATGTGCTCAACATCGCCAGTCTGAATAAAGACCAAGGCGTATTTACTTTCGACCCTGGCTTCATGGCCACGGCGAGCACCGAAAGCAAGATCACCTTCATCGATGGCGATGCCGGTGTGCTGCTGTATCGCGGCTATCCGGTGGAACAGCTGGCCGAGAAATCCAGCTTTCTCGAAGTGGCGGCGCTTCTGATCAACGGCTCGCTGCCCACCAAACCTGAACTCGATGCCTTCTCCAATTCGATCATGCGTCACACCATGATCAATGAACAATTGCTGCGGTTTTTCCAGGGGTTTCACCACGACGCGCATCCGATGGCAATGGTGTCCGCGGTGGTGGCCTCGATGGCGGCGTTCTACCACGACACCACGCATATCGGCGATCCGCGCCATCGCGAGATCTTCGCCCATCGCATCATCGCCAAGCTGCCGACCATCGCCGCGGCGGCCTACAAGCACACGCTGGGGCAGCCCTTCATCTACCCGCGCAATGATTTGAAGTACTGCGCCAACATGTTGAACATGTTCTTCTCGGTGCCCTGCGAGCCCTATGAAATCGATCCGGTTGCCGCCGAGGCGTTGGATCTGCTGTTCATCCTGCACGCCGATCACGAACAAAATGCCAGCACTTCGACGGTGCGATTGGCCGGTAGCACCGGCGCGAATCCTTACGCCGCCATTTCGGCGGGTGTGTCCGCGTTGTGGGGTCCGGCCCACGGCGGCGCCAATGAAGCGGTGCTGGACATGCTGGATGGCATCGGTTCGGTGGCGAACATCGACAAGTTTCTCGCGCGGGTCAAGGACAAGAACGACAGTGTGCGATTGATGGGATTCGGGCATCGCGTTTACAAGAATTTCGATCCGCGCGCCAAAATCATCCGCGGCATGTGTTATCGCGTGCTGGAAAGAATGGGCAAGACCAACAACCCGCTGTTCGATCTGTCATTGAAACTCGAAGAAATCGCGCTCCAAGACGAGTACTTCGTGTCTCGCAAGCTCTACCCCAACGTGGATTTCTACTCGGGCATCATTTACAGCGCCTTGGGCATCCCGCGTTCCATGTTTACGGTCATGTTTGCGATCGCGCGGACCGCGGGCTGGGTGGCGCACTGGCAGGAAATGGTCTCGGATCCGCAAATGAAGATCGGCCGTCCTCGCCAGCTGTACACAGGCCCTATCCAGCGAGACTACCAGCCGATCGAAAAGCGCTGATCGGATGCAGCCGCTGATCCACGGACGGTTATGCGTCGCGATTGTGCTGCTGGGCACCGTGCTTGCCGGCGGCGCCGAGGGCGCCAGCGGCGACGCCTCTGCCGCCGGCTTCACACCCGAGGCCAACCGCTGTCCGGATCACGCCGAACCGGTTGCCGTCGGCAGTGTGCAGTGGAACGGCTGGGGCAAGGATCTCGATAACACGCGCTACCAGCCTGAGCCGGCGATCCGCGCCAGCGATGTGCAGAAGCTGGCGCCCAAGTGGTCGTACGGCTATCAGGGCGGAACCGAATTCGGCCAGCCCACCATCGTTGACGGACGCCTGTTTGTCGGCGGATCCGCCGGGCGCGTGTATGCCTTGGACGCCAAGACCGGCTGCACCTACTGGACCTTCGACGCTCCGGCCGGCATCCGCACGGCCATCGTCATCGGCGAATTGGGGGTTTCCAAACGCGCGCAGCTGCCGAAGAAGCTGAAGCGCACCTTGGCGCATTTGGACGTGATCAAGGCGCCCAGCGCCGCGTTCTTTGGCGACGATAGCGGCAACGTCTATGCCCTCGATGCGCAGAAGGGCACGCTGCTGTGGAAGATTCAGGTCGACAGCCATCCGGCAGCGCGCATGGTCGGCGGCCCGGTGCTGTACAACGATCGTCTGTATGTCGCAGTCGGTTCGACCGAAGAGAAACTCGCGGCGGCGCCGGGCTACGCCTGCTGCACGTTCCGCGGCAGCGTCGCGGCGCTCGAAATCGCCACGGGCCGCATCATCTGGAAGAGCTTCACCGTGCTCGAGGAGCCGCAGCCGACGCGCAAGAGCAGCACGGGAGTACAGGAATTCGAGCCGGCCGGCGCCGCGATTTCTTCCGCGCCGACCATTGATCCGAAGCGCAACGTTCTGTATGTCGCCACCGGCGCATCGACGACGAGTTTGGAGCAGTCTCTGACCGACGCGATTGCCGCCTTCAACTTGAGCGACGGCAAATTACGCTGGGTGAAGCAGCTGGCGCGGACTGGCGAGCTGCCGATGAGCAGTTTCATGGCCTCGCCGGTGCTGCGCACGCTGGCCGCCGGCAACGACATGATCCTTGCGGGGCAGAAGTCCGGCGTGTTGTACGGCTTGGATCCGGATCACGGCGGCGAAATCCTGTGGCAAACGCGCGCCGGCAACGACGCCGCCGCGCCGACGGCGGGCGGAATCGGCTGGGGTCTGGCTGCCGATTACAAGAATGCGTATGTGGCAGTGTCCGGCTTGTTGGCGCAGCCCGCCAACATCAGCGGCAGCCTGACCGCGATCGATATCAAGACCGGCGCCACGCGCTGGCGCACCGCGGGCCCGCAGCCGGCGTGCTCGCTCGGTGATGCGCAGTGTTCGCATGCGCAATCACAAGCCGTCACCGTGATGCCCGGCGCCGCATTTTCCGGATCCGCGGACGGGCACTTGCGCGCGTACTCCACCATCAACGGCAAGATTCTTTGGGATTTCGACACGGCCAAGGCCTATCAAACTCTGAACGGCATCACTGCGAGCGGCGCCCGCTTGGATCATGGTGGCCCCACCGTCGTGAACGGTATCGTGTACATCAACTCCGGCAATGCATTGCTGGCATTTTCAGTGGACGGGAAATAGGACGTAACCGCATACATGGAATTCATGAAACGATTTTCGATCTTAGGACTGCTGCTCATCACCGGCGTAGCCAACGGCGCGCACTCGAGCGACCCT
>JAXDQN010000443.1:0-2628 GCA_034667865.1 Gammaproteobacteria bacterium | reverse complement strand
ATGGGCGGTATTTGCGTCATGCGGCGCCGCTGCACAAGCGCCAGGCGATGTTCTCGCCGGCGCGGTAGGGCACCACGGTGCCGCTGCCGAACCCATACGACGATGGCGCAACCCACGACTGCTTGGTCAGCGTGATCGTATCCGTATGACGCGCCAGCCCATAGAAGTCGGCGCCATGGTGGCTGGCGAAGCCCTGCAACTGCTCCAATTTGCCCACGGACTCGAAGGCTTCCGCATACAGCTCGATCGCCGCGTGCGCCGTAAACATGCCGGCGCAACCGCAGGCATTTTCCTTGGTGGCGCGCTCGTGCGGCGCGCTGTCGGTGCCTAAGAAAAATTTCGGGTTGCCGCTGGTGGCGGCGCGCAGCAGCGCTTCTCGATCGCGTTCGCGCTTCAAGATCGGCAGACAGTAGTAATGCGGCCGGATGCCGCCGGCGAAAATGGCATTGCGATTGTGCAGCAGGTGTTGCGGCGTGATGGTGGCGCCGATGCCGGCTCGCGCGCTGGCGACGAATTGCACCGCGCGTTCGGTGGTGATGTGTTCGAACACCATCTTCAATTTGGGAAACCGACGCGTCAGGGGTTCGAGCACCGCATCGATGAAGTGCACTTCGCGATCGAACACATCGACGTGCGCCTGCGGCGATTCACCGTGCACCAGGAAGTGCATGCCGATTTCCTCCATGCGCGCCAACACCGGATACACCTGCTTGATATCCGTCACGCCGGCATCCGAGTGCGTGGTCGCGCCGGCGGGGTAGAGTTTGACCCCATGCACGAAACCACTGGCCTGCGCCCGATCGATTTCCTCGGTGCGTGTGGTGTTGGTCAGATACAAGGTCATCAGCGGCTCGAAGCGCGTGTTCGCCGGCAACGCCGCCTGGATGCGCTGTCGGTACGCGGCAGCCTGCTCGGTGGTGGTGATCGGCGGCTTGAGGTTCGGCATGACGATGGCGCGGCCGAAACGCTCGGCGGTGAAGCCAGCCACTGATTGCAGTAATGCGCCGTCGCGGAGATGCAGGTGCCAGTCATCCGGCCGCCGTATTGTCAGCGTCGTCATCTTTTTCGCTTGGCGGGCCAGCCGCGGCGCAGCAGATCCACGGTGTAGCGCACGCCGAATCCCGTGATCTCGGTGGCGATATGCGCCAAGCCGCCATGGCGCGTACCGGCAGCCAGATCCAAGTGCAGCCAGGGAATGCCCTGGGGTACGAAGCGGTTCAAGAAGCGCGCCGCGAGAATGTGATCGCCCTTGCCGTCGACGGCGCATTGCACCACGTCGGCGACCGTGCTCTCCAAATCAGAGTCGTAATCCACATCCATGGGAAAGCACCACACGCGTTCGCCGCTGCTCGCGCCCGCGGATTCGATCAGATCTCTTGCATCGGGGCGATTGGTGAAGGCGCCGCTGTAGCGTTCGGTCAGTGCATACACGCAGGCGCCGGTGAGCGTGGCGTAATCGATGATGGCGCCGGGCTTCTTGCTCGCCGCGAGACTCAAGGCATCGGCCAGCACCATGCGGCCTTCGGCATCGGTGTGAATGACTTGAATGGTGGTGCCATTGAAGGCACGCACCACGTCCTGCGGCTTGTAGGCCGTGGGACCGATGCGGTTTTCGGTGATCGCCAGCCAGCAATCCACCGCCAGAGGCGAATTCAGCTGCTGCAGCGCGTACAGGCTGCCCAAGACGACTGCGCTGCCTTCCATGTCGGTGTGCATGTCCAACATGCTTTTATGCGGCTTCAAATTGGTGCCGCCGGTATCGAACAAGATGCCTTTGCCGACCAGGCTCACCGCCGGCGCCGAGGCGCCGCGCGGTCGGTAATTGAGCAGCGCGATGCCGGCGTCACGCGTGGCGTTACCGCGCGATACCGCGAGGAATGCGCCCGCGCCCAAGCGCTTCAATTGCGGCTCCCCGTAGAATTTGAAATTCAATTTCAAGCGTTGCGCAAATTGCTTGACCAGGCGGCGATAGCCCGCGGCATCCAAGGTGCTGGGCGGTAATGCCGTGAGCCAACGCGCCAAATTGTTGCCGGCGGCCGTTGCCAAGGTCACATCGAGTTCGGGCAACCTCCCCTTGCGGGCGATGTCCAATCGCAATAGTCGTTCGCGCGACTTCGGCTTGCTCTTGAAGCTGGCGAGGCGAAATGCCGCAGCCTGTAGAGCCGCCACTGCGGCGACCCGGGTGGCATCGGCGCTTTCCAGGGGACAACCCTGTTGCCACAGCAGCAATGACTCGGGTTCGCCGTCCAGCGCCACGCGCGCCAGCTTGCCCGCGGCTTGCAGGCGATCGAAGGTGCTCGCTTCGGTGGCCAGGCAGGCGACCACCAGCAGCGTTTCGGCGCGAACGCCGACACGCAGGTGAAATGTGTCGCCGGCTTTTCGGATCTTGCGTTCGAACAGCGGCCGCAACATGCCGCTGTGGGGCAGCGCAGCCCAATCGGCATCGTTGGGGCGCAATGGCAGAAACAGCAGAGCGCTGGAGTAGCGCGCAAGGATTCTCGCAGTGACTTGGCCGCCTATTTGGCGCGCCGGCACGAGAAGTTGATCAAAGGGCAAGCGAATCGGCATATCGTTCAACCGCAAGAGTACCGCGGGTTAAATACCTTGCTTGACCGTGAAAAACCAAAC
>JAXDQN010000442.1:0-7189 GCA_034667865.1 Gammaproteobacteria bacterium | reverse complement strand
CTTGGTCGATCTGGACTACAAGTTTCAGCTGTGGCGTTTTGCGCACGTGAAGACGGTGGAGCGCATCATCGGCAATAAACGTGGCACAGGCGGCACGGGTGGCGTTTCTTATCTCACCAAGGCGTTGGAGCTGAAGTTCTTTCCGGAACTTTGGACCATTCGCACCTCAATGTAGCGAGCATGCCAGACATCGAACACCAGTTGCAGAACGTCAATGTGCTGTCCAGCGACCTGCTGGCCACGCCCGAAGAAGTCAAGCGGCAGTTGCCGATGACCGACCGGGCCGCCGATGTGGTGTTCAAATCGCGCGCCGTGATTCGCGCCATCCTGGAGCGGCGCGACCGGCGCTTGTTCATCGTCATCGGCCCCTGCTCGATTCACGATGTGGTTGCTGCGCGTGAGTACGCCGGCCGCCTGCGCGAATTGGCTGCCGAGGTCGAATCCACCATGGTGCTCATCATGCGGGTGTACTTCGAGAAGCCGCGCACCACGGTGGGCTGGAAAGGTCTGATCAACGACCCGGATCTGGACGACTCCTTTCACATCGAAAAGGGCATCTTGCTGGCCCGAGAGCTGCTGCTGCATGTCGCTGAGCTCGGGCTGCCGGCGGGTACCGAGGCGCTCGATCCCATCATGCCGCAGTACCTTTCCGAACTGATCACCTGGACGGCCATCGGCGCCCGCACCACCGAATCGCAGACGCATCGCGAAATGGCGAGCGGCCTATCGACACCGGTGGGCTTCAAAAACGGCACCGACGGCTCGTTGGCCACCTCGATCAATGCCTTGCAATCGGTGCGCCACCCGCATCATTTTTTGGGCATCACGCAGCAAGGTCAATCGGCCGTGTTCCGTACCAGGGGCAATGCGCACGCGCACATCGTGTTGCGCGGTGGCGGCGGGCGGGTCAACTACGATGCGGTCAGCATCGCGGTGGCAGAGCGTGAATTAACCACGGCGGGATTGCCGGCCAACATCGTGGTCGACTGCAGTCATGGAAACTCGAACAAAGATCCCAGCCTGCAGCCGTTGGTGGCGGAGAACTGCGTGATGCAGATTGTGGATGGCAATCGCTCCATCGTCGGTCTGATGCTGGAGAGTCATCTCAAGTCGGGCAGCCAGCCTATCCCCAAGGACCTCGGTAAGCTGGAATATGGCATGTCTATCACCGATCCTTGCATCGATTGGGATTCGACCGCCAAGCTGCTGCATAAGTTACATCAGGCTCTGCAGAAGGTGGCGCGCTAGGGAGCTAAGTCCAGCTCGATACTTCGATATCCCATTGCTTGGCAAGGCGCCGGGATTCCATGCTGCCGTTGACCAGCAGCGCCCGATCGGCTTCGCGCAAATGCTCCAAATCGGAAGTCGAATTTCCGTAGGCAATGATCGGCAAGCCGCGATATTGCTGCCGCAACCGCTCCAAGCAGCGCGATTTTTCTTCGCCGCGGCGATTCGCAGAGGACAGCCGACCGTCGAGCCGCTCGCCTTGCCACTGAATTTCCGTGCAGACCGTGCGTTCGAAGCCCAGCAGCCGGCCGATTTGCGGCACATACAGGTCTGGGCTGGCGGACATCAGCACCAGATGATCTCCCGCAGTGCGATGAGCTTCGACCACGGCCAGAGCTAACCGCCGGAAGCGCCGCTTCGGCTTCAGTTGAGTCACGAAGTGCTCGGTCCATGCCTCGACCGCGCTGCGCTGCGCGCCGCCCATGATCATGCGGATCAATTCCGACTTCAGTGCGCCGTGATCGCGATCCAACCAGTAGCGATACAGAGCGCGCGGCGCGCCCCACAAGCGAAATACCCGCCACGGCCGGCGCAGCAGAAACCCGCAGAGATAGGGCAGCAGGGTGTCGCGCCAGGTCAGTGTTCCATCCAAATCGAACAGCGCCACCCAGACGCCCGAGGGTGCTATGGATTTGATCGTCATTCGTATGATGACTTGTGGTTATTCATAAGCTTATGTGAATTAATTAAAATCATTGTAGCGCACTGCGCAGCGCGCCGCTTGGCAGCACCATACGCGGGTAGGATGCACCCTACGATTGTTGGTCCGCGCTGCCGATTCGGCCACGTGCGTGATCGTGCCATTCTTCGGCACCTTTTCTTCAATGGAGGTATCTCCATGCTGATTCGCTTTGGCTACGAAATGGCGTATGAGTGCGCGCAAGTGACGCCCATGATTCTCAATCTCAATGTGCACTACAGCCGCACCTCGGATCTGATGCGTCCGGATACGCTGATGACCGAGCCGTCGGTGCCGCTGTCCATGTATCGCGACAGCTTCGGCAATTGGTGCACACGCACCGTGGCGCCGGCCGGCGCCTTTCGGATAACCACCGACGCCCTGATTCGCGACAGCGGGATCGCGGAACCCGCCTTTCCGTACGCCTATGAACACACCGTACAGTCCCTGCCCGATGAAACCCTGCAATTTCTGCTGCCCAGCCGCTATTGCGAAACGGAAATGTTATCGCCACATGCCTGGGGCACTTTTGGGACCATGATGCCGGGATGGTCCCGGGTCCAGGCTATCTGCGACTATGTGCATGCATACGTGACTTTCGATTATCAATGCGCCCGTCCCACCAAGACAGCCTGGGATACATTCAATGAGAAGCGTGGCGTGTGCCGCGACTATGCCCACTTGGCGATCGCCCTGTGCCGCAGCCTGAATATTCCGGCGCGCTATTGCACCGGCTATCTGGGCGACATCGGTGTGCCGCCGATGGATGCGCCCATGGACTTCGCGGGCTGGTTCGAAGCCTATATCGGCGGCGCTTGGCACACCTTTGATCCGCGCAACAATCAACGCCGCATCGGCCGGGTCCTCGTCGCCCGAGGCCGCGACGCAGCCGATGTTGCCATCAGCATGACTTTCGGACCGAACGTGCTGAAGAAATTCAGAGTCTGGACGGATGAAGTTCAGGCCGTTGCCGCCTAATTCTAGCCACTGCACCGCGATAAACATTTAGAATCGCGCATTCCGCGCCCGCGGCTGTTGGAGTCGGCATGTCACAAGTTTTGCGAATCGCTTCCCGTCTCGGTGTCCTTGCAATGACGGCGAGCCTCGTGGCGCAAGCGGCCGCGCCTGCGTCCGCCGCACCCGAGCAGCCAAGCACGGGGCCGATAACGGGGCCGATAGCGGGGTTCAAGCTGATTAAATCGTTGGGCGGCATCGAGGAGTATCGCCTCGAGGCCAATGGCCTTACCGTGTTGATAGCGCCCGACCACTCCGCGCCCGTTGTGACCTTTGAAGTCACCTACCAGGTCGGTTCGCGCAACGAAGTGACCGGAACCACCGGCGCCACGCACATCCTCGAGCACCTGATGTTCAAGGGCAGCGATGCCTTCAACGACGCGAAGGGCAATAGCATCAAACAGTATCTGGAGCGCGTCGGCGGCCAGTTCAACGCCAGCACCTCGTTCGACCGCACCAATTATTTCGCGACGGTCGGGCGCGAGAGCCTCGAGAGCTACGTGGCCATCGAGGCCGACCGCATGCGCCATCTGTGGCTGCACGAAAGCGACCGCCAGTCCGAAATGACGGTGGTGCGCAACGAATTCGAGCGCGGCAAGAACGATCCGGAAAATGTACTGGTGGAAGAAGTGAACGCCGCGGCCTATGTGGCGCTGCCTTATCATCATCCGGTCATCGGCTGGCGCAGCGATATCGAACACGCTCCCATCGCCAAGCTGCGCGAGTTCTACGATACCTTCTACTGGCCCAATAATGCCGTGGTGACGTTGGTCGGCGATGTCGAGCCGGCGGCCGCGCTGGCGTTGGTCAAGAAATACTACGGCGGCTATGCGCATTCGCCCGCGCCGATTCCGGCGATTTACACCGAGGAGCCGCCCCAATCGGGCGAACGGCGTGTGCAGATCAAGCGGCCCGGCGAAGTCGGCACCGTCATCGTCGCGCACAAAATTCCCAACGGCCGCGACGCCGACCAGGCGGCGCTCGACATGTTGGACGCCGTACTCACTTCGGGAAAAAACGCGCGCTTGTATAAGGCGTTGGTCGATCAAGGCCTGGCCCTGAGTGCCGGCGCAGGCGCCGATCTGCGTCACGATCTGTCTCTGCATACGATTTTCGCGGCCCTGACGCCGGGCGCCAGCCATGAGGCGGTGGAAAAGGCGCTGTGGGTGGAGATCAACAAGATCAAAAGCGAGGGCGTAACCGCCGCCGAAGTGACGCGCGTCAAGCAACAGTACATCGCCGAGGATGCTTATAAGCGCGACGGCACGGCGGCCATTGCCAGTGAACTCAGCGAGTGGATCGGCATCGGCGACTGGACGCTGTACGTGACTTTCCCGCAAAAGATTCAGCAGGTCACCGCGGCGGACGTACAGCGCGTCGCCAAGCAGTACTTCATCCCGGAGCAGAGCACTACGGGCTGGTTCGTACCGTTGGCTGCGCCGGCGGAGAGGGGCTCGTGATGCGGCAGCTAGCTTGGATTGCGCTGCTGTTCGCGGCCGCCGACGCATCGGCCGGCATGGCTGAACATGCGCATCGCACCGCGGTGGCTGGCATCGATGTGGTGACCTATCGCACCAATGTAAAGGACATGGTGGTTATCTTAGGGGCCTTGCCCGCGGGCGACGCCATGTCCGACGGCGGCAACATCGCCGTGCCGAGCTTGTCCGGCATGATGTTGGATCGTGGCACCAAGGCGCTCGATAAATTTGCCATCGCCGCAAAGCTCGACGACGTCGGGGCCGAGATCGGGTTCGGCGTCGGGCCGCAGTCCCTGGAGATCCACGCCAAGTGCCTGAAGAAAGATCTGCCCCTGGTGATGGGCTTGATTGCGGCAGATTTGCGCACGCCGGCCATGTTGCAGGCGGAGTTCACTAAGGCCAAGCAGCAATTCATCGGTGAGTTGGAAGCCTCCGCGCAAAACAGCGGAGGCCGCGCACGCGAGGCGTTCGATCGCGCGATTTTTCCGCCGGGTCATCCGAATCGGCCGCACACTTTGAACGAATATATCGAAGCGGCGAAAAGCGCGACGCTCGATGAGGTCAAGGCATTCCAGGCGAAATACTACGGACCCGCGCATCTGCTGTTGGTGGTTGCCGGCGACGTAGCGGATACGGAAACCCAGGGCGAAATTGTCAAGGCATTTTCCGGATGGTCCGGCGGCCAGGACTATGTGCACGCCGCCAAGCCGGCCTCGCTCACGGCGGCGAACGAGATTGCCGTGCCGCTGGCGGACAAACCCAGCGTCAGCATGATTCTCGGCCAGCCCACGGGCCTGCGCTACAAGGATCCGGACTCCTTGGCGTTGCGGGTCGGCACCGCCGTGCTCGGACGCGGTTTCACCGGCCGATTGATGGGCACCGTGCGCGACAAGGAAGGCCTGACCTACAACATCAGCTCGAACATCAGCGATGATGCCATCGCCGATGGCGCATGGGATATCTCGGCGAGTTTCGCGCCGGCGTTGCTGGCCAAGGGCGTGGCTGCCACGCGGCGGGAGCTGGAAAAATGGTGGATGGACGGAGTCACCGAGCAGGAACTCGCGACTCGCAAGCAAGGAATCATCGGCTCTTACCAGGTGGGAATGTCCACCACTGGTGGGATTGCGGGTGCGATCTTGGCCGACATCCAGCGCGGCTACGACTTAAGCTGGCTCGATGAGTTCCCGAAGGCGGTCAACGCGTTGACCCGCGATCAGGTCAATACCGCAATCCGTTCCCACCTAAATCCCGCCGCCATGGTGCTGATCAAGGCCGGGAGCGTTGCGCCGGCCACGGCATCGAAGTAGCGACCTCGTTGTCGGCCTTGGCCTAAGCGGCCTTGGCCGGCCCGGCGAGCTGCCGCAGTACATACTGCAGAATGCCGCCGTGTTGGTAGTAGTCGAGTTCCTTCGGCGTATCGATGCGCAAGCGCGCGTCGAACTCGATGCGCCTGCCGTCATCGCTCATGGCAATCACCTTGACGGTTTTCGCCGCGCCGCGATTCAGGCCGACGATTTCGAAGCTTTCCTTGCCGCCAAGCCCGAGGCTCGAAGCGTTTTGGCCGTCCTTGAATTGCAGCGGCAGCACGCCCATGCCAATCAGATTGGAGCGATGGATGCGCTCGAAGCTCTCCGCGATCACAGCTTTGACGCCGAGCAACATCGTGCCCTTGGCTGCCCAGTCGCGCGAGCTGCCGGTGCCGTATTCCTTACCGGCGAGGATTACCAAGGAGGTTCCCGCCGCCTTGTACTTCATCGCCGCATCGAATATCGACATCTGCTCACCGCTGGGAATGTGCACGGTGACGCCGCCTTCGGTGCCCGGCAGCAGCAAATTGCGCAGGCGGATATTGGCGAAGGTGCCACGCATCATCACTTCGTGATTGCCGCGGCGCGCGCCGTAAGAATTGAAGTCCACCGCTTGCACGCCCTGGGCCACCAGGTACTTGGCGGCCGGGCTGGATTTTGAAATGTTGCCGGCGGGGGAAATGTGATCGGTGGTGACCGAGTCGCCGAGCACCGCGAGTGCGCGGGCGTTCTTGATGTCGCTCACCGCCGCCGGCGTCATGGTCATGCCATCGAAGTAGGGCGGATTTTTCACATACGTGGACTTGCCGTCCCAGGCGTAGATTTTGCCGGCCGGCGTTTTGATTGCAGCCCAATTGGCATCGCCGGTGAATACATTGGCGTAGCCTTTCTTGAACATCGCCGAATCCACCGAGGCGCCGACAGCGGCGGCCACATCCTGCGCGCTTGGCCAGATGTCCTTCAGATAAACCGGCTTGCCGTCTGTGGCGGTGCCCAACGGCTCCGTGGTGATGTCGATGTCGAGATTGCCGGCCAGCGCGTAGGCCACCACCAAGGGCGGCGAGGCCAGGAAGTTCATTTTCACTTCCGGATGCACACGGCCTTCGAAATTGCGATTGCCTGACAGCACCGAGCAGGCCACTACATCGCCGATGCGCACGGCTTCGGAGATTTCTGGTTTCAAGGGGCCTGAGTTCCCGATGCAGGTGGTACAACCGTATCCCACGGTATAAAAGCCCAACGCTTCCAGATCTTTGAGCAAGCCGGCCTTCGTCAAGTAGTCGGTCACCACGCGCGAGCCCGGCGCCAGGGAAGTCTTTACCCAGGGCTTGGAGCTCAGGCCACGCGCGCGCGCATTGCGCGCCAGCAGTCCGGCCGCCACCAGTACCGCAGGATTCGAGGTATTGGTGCAACTGGTGATGGCG
>JAXDQN010000441.1:0-5976 GCA_034667865.1 Gammaproteobacteria bacterium | reverse complement strand
TTTCACCCATCAGGACCCCGGCTTCATCGATCATGTGGTCAACAAGAAGGCCGAAATCGTGCGCGTGTACCTGCCGCCCGATGCGAATTGCCTGCTGTCGGTGCTCGATCACTGTCTGCGCAGCCGCCACTATGTAAATGTCATGATAGCCGGCAAGCATCCAGCCCCGCAGTGGCTGTCGATGGACGCCGCCATCAAGCATTGCAGCGAGGGCATCGGGATCTGGCAATGGGCCAGCAACGATCAGCAGCAGGCGCCGGACGTGGTCATGGCATGTGCCGGCGATGTGCCGACGCTCGAGATACTGGCGGCGGTTTCCATCCTTCGGCAGGAACTGCCGGAATTGAAAATTCGGGTGGTCAACGTGGTGGATCTGATGAAGCTTCAGCCGCAATCGGAGCATCCGCATGGCTTGAGCGATTCGGACTTCGACGCCTTGTTCACCAAGGACAAGCCGGTAATTTTTGCTTTTCACGCCTATCCGTGGCTGATTCATCGTTTGACCTATCGACGCCACAATCACGCCAATTTGCATGTTCGCGGCTATAAAGAAGAAGGCACCATTACCACTGCGTTCGACATGACGGTGCTGAACGATTTGGATCGATTTCACTTGGTGATGGATGCGGTCAATCGCTTGCCGCAAACCGGCAGCCGCGGCGATTACCTGCGGCAAAAACTCCAAGACAAGCTGGTGCAGCACCGGCAATATATCGATCAGTTCGGCGAGGACATGCCGGAAATCAAAAACTGGAAGTGGCCACACTAGAGTTTTTGTCCTACATACGCTGCGGGACCACGCCTACGCGCCGCAGGTCCTGGCGCAGCCGATAATCCCCGGTTCCCGAGCCGAACTGCCGTCAATCTCGCATAGGGGTCTATTATTTCGAGTAACTTGGAACGGTCGCAGCAGACCGCGGGATCTCCGTTTCCGCGCGGCGCCAACTGGGATGGACGCGGCGTCAATTTCTCCTTGTTTTCGGAAAGCTCCGAATCCGTGGAACTTTGTTTGTTCGATGCGAAGGGCGGCAACGAGCGTCGCTTGCGCATTCGTGAACGCACCAACGGCGGCTGGCACATCTACGTGGAAGGGCTGGGGCCCGGCCAGCTGTATGGCTATCGCGTCTACGGTCCGTACGTTCCCGAAAGCGGCATGCGCTTCAATCCCAACAAGCTGCTGCTCGACCCATATGCCAAAGCGATCGGACGGCCTCTGCAGTGGGCCGACGAACTGTTCTGCTATCAATTGGGAGATTCCAGCGGCGATTTGTCGTTCGATGACCGCGACAGCGCGCCATTCGCGCCATTGGGCGCGGTGATCGACCCTGGTTTCGATTGGAGCGGCGAGCAGCGGCCAATGCATGCCGCGCACGAAACCATCGTGTACGAAGCGCACATTCGCGGCATGACGCAACTGCATCCCGAGGTGCCCGAGAATCTGCGCGGCACCTTCGCCGGCATGGCTTGCGAACCCATCATCAAGCATTTGCATTCCCTGGGCGTGACCGCTGTGGAGTTGATGCCGGTTCACTGCTTTGTGCAGGACCGGCATCTGATCGATCAGGGTTTGCGCAACTATTGGGGCTACAACACGCTGGGTTTTTTTGCCCCGGAGCTCAGCTACGCGTCGACGTCCGCACCGCTCATCGACGTGGTGCGCGAATTCAAGCAGATGGTCAAAGCTCTGCACAACGCCGGCTTCGAAGTGATTCTCGACGTGGTCTACAATCACACTGCCGAAGGCAATCATGATGGGCCGACGTTGTCGTTCCGCGGCATCGACAATCTGGCGTACTATCGGGTGGTGTCCGGAGATCCGCGCCATTACATGGACTTCACCGGTTGCGGCAATACCTTGAACATGGTGCATCCGCATTCGATCCAGTTGCTGATGGACAGCTTGCGTTACTGGGTCACGGAAATGCACGTCGATGGCTTCAGGTTCGATCTGGCGTCGGCATTGGCGCGTGAATCGAAGGACTTCGATCAACTCGGCGCCTTCTTCGACACCATCTACCAGGATCCGACTTTGGCCCCCGTCAAGTTGATTGCCGAGCCGTGGGATTTAGGCGAAGGCGGCTACCAGGTCGGCAATTTTCCGCTCGGTTGGATGGAATGGAACGGCAAGTACCGCGATACGGTGCGCAAGTTCTGGAAGGGCGACATGGGGCTGCATTCGGATATTGCCACCCGCCTTGCCGGCAGCGCCGATTTGTACGAAAACACGCGCCGCACGCCGTCGGCCAGCATCAACTTCGTGACTGCGCACGATGGCTTCACGCTGCGTGATCTGGTCAGCTACGAGCAAAAGCACAACGAGGCGAATGGCGAAGAAAACCGCGACGGCGCGGACGACAACAGCTCGTGGAATTGCGGCGCTGAAGGCGCCACCGAGGAAGCCGGCATTCTCGAACTGCGTGAGCGGCAGATGCGCAACTTCTGGTGTTCGCTGATGTTCGCGCAAGGTTCGCCGATGATCAGCGGCGGCGATGAGCTCAGCCGTACTCAGGAAGGCAATAACAACGGTTATTGCCAGGACAGCCAGCTGTCTTGGTACCACTGGGATCTGAATTCCAAGCAGACGGAATTTTTGGAATTTGCGCGGCGCATTATGCAATACCGCAAGTCGCACCCGAATTTTCACCGCAATGCTTTTTACGATCACGATCCGGATGCCAAACATCCCGATAAGAACATCGTCTGGTTCCGAGCCGACGGCAAACGCATGGGACCGAAGGATTGGGAGGATGGCGGCTGGATGCGCACTCTGGGCATGTTTCTCAACGGCGAGGCGCCGGAGATTCGCGACAGCAGCGGCCAATACTGCGGCGATTGGGATTTTTTGCTGCTGCTGAATGCGCATCACGAAGCGGTATCCTTTCGCATCTCCCATGAGCTGTATCACTCCGGCTGGCGCATTGCCTTCGATACCGCGAGGCCCGCCCTGGAGATCGGCAAGGAGAGCGTGAAGCGTAATCGCCTGGTGAATCTCACCGCGCGCTCATTCGTGGTGCTGAGCCATGAACGCTGAGTGGGTTGCCACCTACCGCTTGCAGCTGCATGCCGGATTCCCGCTCGGGGCGGCGCAGCGGATCCTGCCGTATCTGGCGGATCTGGGCATCAGTCATGTGTACTTATCGCCTTGTTTGCAAGCGTATCCGGGCAGTCAGCATGGATACGACGTCACCGATCCTGCGCGGATTAGCGACGAACTAGGCGGCGAGGCGGCATGGATCGAGTTGGTCGCAAAGGCGCGCAATCATGGCCTGCGGCTGCTGCTCGACATAGTCCCGAATCATATGTCGGCATCGGCGCACAACCCCTGGTGGGACGATGTTCTCGCTCATGGCCCGTACAGCGAGTTTGTGCAGTACTTCGATTTCAGGAGTCCGCCGGATCGACCCTTTCGCGTGCACATCTGTTCCTTGGCGCGGCCCTACGGCGCGGCCATCGAGGCCGGCGAATTGAACATCGATCTCGCGCAGCGGCGCCTGCGCATCAAGCACTACGACAACAGCTGGCCCTTGAGCGCGGCATCTTGGGGCGTGCTGCTCGGGATTGAAGAGCCGTGCTTCGGTGAATTGCAGCGCCTGCAGAGTCTGGTCGCGCGCAGTCCGGCCGATAATGCGCGCTACCGCGAGCAGCTGGCGCGCGCCGAGGATCATCTGCAGCAGGCCGAGTCCAGCGGACGCCTGCGCTCGGCGATCGAGCGTGTGAATCGCACCCCCGCGATGCTGGATGCAGTGCTGCAACTGCAATCTTATGCGCTGCATGGTTGGAAATTGGCGGGCGAGCTGACCAACTATCGCCGTTTTTTCGACGTCGGCTCGTTGGTCGGTGTTCGCACCGAACTCGAACCGGTATTCATTGCAACGCATGCCCGCATCCAGAAAATGCTCGAGGCCGGCGATCTCGACGGTCTGCGGGTGGATCACCCCGATGGGTTGCGTAATCCGCTGGAGTACTTCGGCCGCCTGCGCGCAGCGCTGCCGGCGGGGCGAATCTATATCGAGAAAATCCTCGAGAACGATGAGCGCTTGAACGAGGATTGGCCGATCGACGGCACGGTCGGCTATGACTTTCTCGCCAAGGTCAATCGTTTGTGGATGGACGACCAGCGCATCGATGTGCTGACCGCCACCTATTCGGACTTCACCGGACATTCGGTGAATTTTGGCAAGCTGGTGCGGGCGATGAAGCTGGCCATCGTGGAATCGACCTTCAGCGGCGACCATGAACGCTTGGCCGATGCGGCGTTGGATCTGGCGCGGACCGACTGGCGTACGCGGGACTTGAGCCCGCGTCATCTGCGCGCGGCGCTGGCGCGGCTGATCGTCGCGATGCCCATCTATCGAACCTACCGCACGGCGCAGGCACTGCATGACCAGGACGCGAAAGTTTTGCTCGAGGCACTGCAGAGTGCGCGTATCGGGTCGACGGACATCGATGCCGCCGCCTTCGACTTCCTCGGCGATTTGTTCACCAAGCCGCAGTTAAATGCAGCGGAAGCAGACTTTGTCGCCAAGTGGCAGCAACTCACGCCCGCCGTCATGGCCAAGGGAGTCGAGGACACCACCTTTTATGCATTCGATCGCTTGGTGTCCTGCAATGAAGTCGGTTCGCAGGCCTCGCTGGTGGGTATTTCTGCCGATCGATTTCACGAGTTTTGCCATTATTTGAGCGAGCGTTGGCCCAATGGCATGTTGGCGACGTCCACCCACGACAATAAGCGCAGCGAGGATGTGCGGGCAAGGATCTCGATACTGTCGGAGATTCCCGAACGTTGGGCCGAGGCACTGCATCTGTGGTCCCAATTGAACACCACGGCTTGGCAGAATCGGATTCCCGATCGTCACGCCGAATATTTGCTGTATCAGACATTGATCGGTGCGTGGCCCATCGATCCGGAGCGCGCCTGGGCCTACATGCTGAAGGCCTGCCGCGAGGCGAAAATCAACACCTCGTGGCATGAACCGAACAACAGCTACGAAGAGAAAATCCGCGGATTTGTCGGCGGCGTGTTCCAGTCGCCGGAGTTCATTGCGAGCCTCGAGCAGTTCATTGCACCGCTGATTTTGCCGGGCCGCATCAACAGTTTGGCGCAGACCCTGATCAAGATGGTGGTCCCCGGCGTGCCGGATTTCTATCAGGGCACGGAGCTCTGGGATTTGAGCCTGGTCGATCCCGACAATCGCCGGCCGGTGGACTTCGATCGACGTGAACAACTGTTGCGCAAGTGCCGCCAATACAGTGCGGCGCAAGTGTCGGCCGAGTGCGATTCCGGGATGCCAAAATTGTGGATGATTGACCGACTGCTGTCATTGCGGCGCGGGCGTCCAGAGGATTTCTCGCCGCAGAGCAAGTACCAACCCTTGGTCGCGCAGGGCAGTCATTTGGGCCGGCTCCTGGCTTTTCGACGCGGCGAGAATCTCATTGCCGTGATCCCGCGATTTACCTTGACGCTCGGCGGCGATTGGGGCGATACGCGGCTGCCATTGCCGGGCGGGGTGTGGCGCGACCTGTTCAGCGGCCAAGTTTTGCAGCGTGAAGCGTCGCCTGCTGCGCTGTTCGCCGATTTCCCGGTGTCCTTGTTGGTGCGGGAGTCGTCATGATCCTAAAGGTTTGGGCGCCGGCGGCGAAATCGGTCGAGCTCGTCACGGGAGTCGAGCGCCGGGGGCTGCAGCCGCTGCCTCAGGGGGATTGGCAGATCGACGTGCCGGAAGCGGCGCTCGCAGACGGCTATAAGTATTCGATCGATGGCGGCATGCCGGTGCCGGATCCGCGATCAGCCTGGCAACCGCAGGGAGTGCATGGCGCGTCCTATGCGCTACCAGGTTTGCGCAGCCCCGGCGTTTTTGAAGTGAAGGGCTTGGAACAAGCCGTCATCTATGAACTGCACGTCGGCACATTCACGCCGGCGGGCACCTATGTTGCGGCACGCGAGAAGCTCGCACATCTGTCGTCGTTGGGCGTGAC
>JAXDQN010000440.1:0-6252 GCA_034667865.1 Gammaproteobacteria bacterium | reverse complement strand
GCAAGCTGCTGTTTGTCGCGATTGCGGCGGCCTTGAGCATCATGTCCCTGTACGTGGGGATCATCGCGTTGGTTGCGCTTTCCATCCTCCCGGACTCTCAACGGCTGCCGGCAGTGGTAGTCATCGGCGCAATGTGCGGTGCCATCACCTATGGTTCTTTGGTGCGCATCTTCTGGATCCGCGGCATCAGCCCGCGGGTGATTTTGGTACTGGCCGCCGTCTGCGCGGGAGCCACACTCATTGGCTACGTGTTGAAGCTCAGGTTTGAGTGGTCAGGAATGTGGTGGTTGGCCGCGATTTGGTGGCTGGCGTTTTCCCTGTGCCTTATGGTTTCCGGCTCGCCGCCGGCATCCAAGACAACCTAGTTCGTATCAGGCCACGGGGGAGTGCACATGCTCCGGACGTACGCCGACACCGAGCAATCGCGCCGGCCACTGACGCAGCCACGAGCTCTTATCGAGCAGCCGCAGCGGCCACGGAGGAGCCAACTCTTGGTCGGCGCCCGAAACCCGTGGCTGTAACACCCTTTTGTGTATCGCCACCTGCAGCGCCTGGATTACCTTGACGGGAAACAGACGCCGCTGCCTGACCGCATCGAGGTCTGCATCGCTGGCTGAGCCAACCGCCAACTTGGCCGCCAGAATGTTTGCCGCGGCCACGGCGTCCTGAATGGCCAAGTTGATGCCGACGCCGCCCACCGGGGACATGGCATGCGCCGCATCGCCGATGCACAACAGACCTGGTTTGGACCAGGTATTCAGTCGGTCGACCGATACGCTCAGCAGCTTGAGGTCCTCGAAGGCTCGCAATTCGTCTATGCGGCTCGCGAGATGAGGTGCGATCTTGGCGACGGAAGCCTTGAATGCCGCGAGTCCAGCGGCATGGATTCGGTCAATACCCCCTTTACGAATGACGAAGGCGCATTGCCAGTAGTCGTTGCGATCGATGGTCACCAGCATATTGGTCTTGCTCAACCGCCCCAACACCTGCGAGGGATCTCCCGGCTGTTTGGATAAGCGAAACCACAGCACATCGATGGGGGCGCCCAAGTCCTGGACGACTAAGCCGGATGCCGCTCGGATGATGGACGTGCGCCCATCGCAGCCGACCACCAGGTCCGCCCGAATTTCGAGCTCGCCCCCCGAACTGTTGGCCCTGACGCCCGCCACCCGACCCGGGGCCAACAGCAGCTCCGTTGCTTCGGTGGACATCATGACCGTGAGGCTTGGGAAGGCGCGGGCCTTTTCCGCCAGAAAATTCAGGAAATCCCACTGCGGCATGAGCGCGGTAAAGTTGCCGGGGCTGGCCAGCCGCGAAAACTCCGCCACCTTGAAACTTTTTTCACCGAATTCGACGCTCAAGGCGTGCAATTCCGAGTGCGGCAGCTTGAGGAAGGCTTCCAGCAGATCCAGTTCTTGCATGATGTGCAGGGTGGATGGATGCACGGTGTCGCCGCGAAAATCGCGCAGGAAGTCGGCATGCTTTTCCAGGACTACCGTGCGCACCCCGGCGCGGCCCAGCAAGTAGCCCAGCATCATGCCCGCCGGGCCGCCGCCCACGATGCAGCACTGCGTTTCCAGCGTCATCCCCATCCCAGCCAATATACCCCCAACCGGTGAGTCTGATAGTCGTTCGTGGCCCCGTTGGGCGCCTTATTCCATTAAAATCGACCTACCAGCAGCGAGGTCGTCGAACGATGGAAATCATAGAAGGCGGTTGTCTTTGCAAGGCCATTCGCTATCGAATCTCGGGCGCGCCTCTATCGTCGATCATCTGCCATTGCGCCACATGCCGGGCGGCCAGCGCCGCACCGACGGTGGCGTGGCTGACCGTCGAGCGCTCACAATTCCAAGTGCTGTCAGGCAATCCGCAGATGTTCCAGTCTTCTCAGGACGTCATTCGTCGCTTCTGCCGCAATTGCGGCTGTCAGCTGCTATACGAGAACGCCGCCAGTCCAAACACCATCGATGTCACGACGGTGTCGTTGGACTCACCCAACGCGTATCCGCCCAATCTTGAAGTGTGGCTGGAGCAAAAAATCGCCTGGCATGAACCCAACCGATCTCTGGGACATCACTATCGTGATTTGAGCGAGGCACGAGCCCGTGGCTAGGAGTGTTTTATGACGCGGCGCTTGATCAGTTCCGGCTCGAAGTTCGAACACGAGATGGGCTATTCGCGGGCTGTGGTGGACGGTGATTGGGTGTTTGTGGCGGGTACCACCGGCTTTGACTACGAGTCAATGAGCATTTCCGAGGACATCGTGCAGCAAACGGAACAGTGCTTCAAAAACATTCAAGGCGCACTGCGCCAGGCAGGCGCCGATCTGGCCGACGTGGTGCGCGTCAATTACATCCTGCCCAAGACGGACCGATTTGCCGAGTGCTGGCCGATCATGCGCAAGTATCTCGGTGAGATTCGCCCTGCGGCGACCATGATTTGTGCGGGCTTAGTGGATCCGCGCATGCACATTGAGATTGAAGTCACCGCTCGCAAGCGAACTGACTGATGCAACACGATCAACTTTCCAAGACTTTCACGGAGGGCGGCTGCACCTGCCGCCAGATCCGCTACCGCATGCGCGGTGCGCCGATGTTCGTGCACTGCTGTCATTGCCGCTGGTGCCAGCGGGAAACTGGATCGGCGTTCGTCATCAACGCGCTGATCGAATCCGACCGGGTTGCGCTGCTGCAGGGCGAGCCGGAGATTGTCGATACGCCGTCCAACAGCGGCAAGGGCCAGCGAATTTCTCGCTGCCCAAACTGCTTCGTGGCAGTGTGGAGCAATTATGCCGGCGCCGGCGATGCGCTGCGATTCCTGCGGGTCGGAACGCTGGATGACCCGGATTCCTTTTCCCCGGACATTCATATTTTCACTTCCACCAAACAGCCCTGGGTCGTGCTGCCGACAGGTACGCCGGCTGTGCCGGAGTACTACAAATCCGCTGAGTACTGGCCGAAGGACAGTTTGGATCGGCGCGCCGTGTTGTTTGCAAAGCCAAAGGCCTAAACCGCGTGTTCGGCACTCACGATCTTTGGTTATTCGTCCTCTCCGCCTTGCTGCTGAACATTACGCCCGGACCGGACACTCTCTATATCTTGGGTCGAAGCACCAGCCAAGGCTCGCGTGCAGGCGCAATCGCCGCCCTCGGCATCGGCGCCGGCGCCCTGGTGCATATCTGTGCGGCGGCGCTCGGCCTGTCGGCCATTCTCGCCGCCAGCGCGACGGCCTTCAGCGTGGTGAAATACCTGGGCGCTGCGTATCTGCTGTATGTGGGCATCGCGCTCATTCTGTCCTCTCGCGAAGCCCCCGCGTCGGCCCCCGCCGATGGCCGCGCAACTTCTCTGCGAAACATTTTCCTGCAGGGCTTTTTCACCAATGTCTTGAACCCGAAAGTGGCGCTGTTCTTTTTGGCCTTCCTGCCGCAATTCGTGGCCGCCGACGCGCCATCGAAGCCGCTGGCATTTTTCTTCCTGGGCGCAATATTCGACGTCAACGGCACCCTTTGGAATCTGGCGGTTGCCTGGTCGGCCGCGCGAATCACCGGCAGCCTCGCGCCGCGCGCCTCGTTCAAGAAGTGGTTTAGTCGCTGCGTAGGCGCTGTGTTTGTGGGTGTCGGCCTGCGTCTGGCCTTGTCGCATGATCGTTAGACCCAGCAAAATGCCGATATTCGGCAAACTCAATCTGGGGTCGTTGGCTTCGATCGTGGTCTACAACGCGCCGAAATCATTCGAGCCTGAATTGTCGCGACTGAAGGGGATCACGATCGAGCGGGATACCAAAAAGCCCGCAGCCGTCAAATTCTCGCTGGCATTCGTCACCACGCAGAAAGAATTGGATCGCTTGTCCAAGCTGCTGGCTGCGGCGGCCGATGGGGATGCATTGCTTTGGTTTGCGTACCCCAAGGGCACCTCGAAACGCTACACCTGTGAATTCAATCGCGATACCGGGTGGGACCTGCTCCGACAGGCCGGCTTCGACACGGTTCGCGCCGTGGCGATCGATGACGATTGGTCGGCGATCAGGTTCCGTCGTAATGAATTCATCAAACCCAAGAGCCGCTGATGGCAAAAACATCCGCCAAGGCGCAACGCAAAAACTCCGCAGTCAACCCGGCGGCCCTGCTGCAGAAGCTGTCGAAAATCTGCTTGGCATTGCCCGACGCCAGCCGCGAGGACTCGGGCGACTTCGCCGACTTTCGCGTGCGCAAGAAGCCGTTTGCCTACTTTTTGAACAGCCATCACGGCGACCAAATCGTGTCGGTGTGTTGCAGGGCCTCCATGGGCGAGAACGTCGATCGCGCCTCGCGCGAGCCGCAGCGGTTCTACTTGCCGGCCTATATCGGGCCGCGCGGCTGGTTTGGGTTGCGGCTGGATGGCCCCGCAGTCGACTGGTCGGAAGTGAAAAACCTGGTGGAGCTGAGTTATCGGTTGGCGGCGCCGAAGACCCTGGTCAAAAGGCTCGATGCCCAGGGGTGTGATATCGTAAGCGCTGGGAAGTGAGGGAAAGACCGTGAGAACCATGATCGTACTGCTCGGTTGGTGCCTGCTGTTGGTGCTGTGCTGGCCGGTGGCGATTCTCGCCCTGGTGCTGTGGCCGCTGGTCTGGCTGCTGTCGCTGCCATTTCGCGCCCTGGCGATTTCATTCGATGCGGTATTCGCCTTGCTGCGCGCAATTTTATTTCTACCGGCTCGAATTCTTGGGTACCGCGATAACTCTGCGCGGCGCCACTGTTAGCCGGTCTTGCTCGAGCGGCGGCGCTTGACGCGCACATGATCCCGGCCAAACAAGCCCTTGCGCTGTTGCGCGAGGGGAACGTCCGCTTTGTAACGGATGCCAGCCATCGCGACACCTTTGCCAGCGGCATTCGCCGCGTCGCCTTGACCCTGGGGCAGGCGCCGTTTGCAGCCATTTTGGGATGTTCCGATTCTCGCGTGCCCGTGGAGATCGTCTTCGATCAGGGGCTGGGCGATCTGTTCGTCATTCGCGTGGCCGGTAATATCGTCGCGCCCTCGCAGATCGGCAGCGTCGAGTTTGCCGCCGAACAATTTGGCACACGCTTGGTTGTGGTCCTGGGGCATTCGCGTTGCGGCGTCATCGAGACCACGGTGGAGCAATTGCGCCGGCCAATCGAAAATCAATCCCGCAATCTGCATTCCATCGTGGATTTGGTGCGGCCCGCGGTCGAGGGCGTCATCCAAAGCGGCCTGGGACATGATCACGACGAGCTGGTGGAAGAGGCCGTGCGCGCCAATATCCGGGCGTCGGTTCGCCATCTTCGCCATGGATCGGACATCATCGAGAACCTGATCCAAAGCTCCGGTCTCATGGTGGTCGGTGCCGAATATTCCTTGGAGACCGGGATCGTCGAATTCTTCGACGACGTCGAAGACTGAGCATGATTTCACCACGCAGCCGACCGCTCGCCGTGCTACTCGCCATCGTCAGTTGGAGCGGCGTGCTGCTGCAAGGCTACCTCACGCTGCATTCGGCCATCGAAAGCGGCAAGGGCGTCGCCGGTGGATTCATTATTTTTCTCGGTTACTTCACCATTCTCACCAATCTATTGGTGTGCACTGCGCTGACCGCGCCGCTGGTGGCGCCGACTTCGGCTTGGGGAAAGTATTTTTCCCGGCCCGAGGTGATTGCCGGAGTCGCCGCCAGCATTGTGTTCGTCAGCATTGCCTACCATTTATTGTTGCGCCACGTGTGGAATCCTCAAGGCTTGCACCTGGTGGCCAACGATTTGCTGCACTACATCACGCCCAGCGGCTATCTCATCTACTGGTGGCTCGCCGCGCCGAAAACCTCTTTGCGTTGGGTGCATCCCCTCTGGTGGGGCCTGTATCCAACGGTGTACCTGGTTTACGCGCTGATACGCGGAGCCCTCATCAACAGCTATCCGTACGGATTCATTGACGCCGGCGCCATCGGTTATCAGCGCACCATGATCAATGGGATCGGCCTATTGGTCGCCTTCTTCGCGGTGGGCCTAATGATGCTCGCACTCAGCCGCCTGCAAAAGAAACCTACCCTGTAGGTAGCCTATTTGTGGTGCAAGGCGAGTGATAGTAGTATCGCCAACCCGACCATGCGCCTGTAGCTCAGCTGGATAGAGTGTCGGCCTCCGAAGCCGAAGGTCACAAGTTCGAATCTTGTCAGGCGCGCATTCGGCCGTTGGTTTATATCGGTCGGCCGATCCCATTCAGCTTCTCCAGCTTGTCTCGCGGCAGTTGCAGTGTTGCCGCTTTG
>JAXDQN010000439.1:0-5296 GCA_034667865.1 Gammaproteobacteria bacterium | reverse complement strand
CACGGGCCCGAAGGTTTCCTCGCGCGCCATCAACATGGATTTGGTGACGTCGGTGAGGATGGTCGGCTGGAAGAATGTGCCTCCCAGCGCATGTCGTTTGCCGCCCAGGATGATCTTGGCGCCATTGGCAACCGCGTTGGCAATGTGCTCTTCGATTTTGTCGACGGCCTTTTGGTCGATCAACGGTCCCTGATCGGTCGCGCCCAAAAGTCCGTCGCCGACGCGCAACTTGCCGACCGCTTCTTTGAGCTTTGCCGCGAACCGGTCATAGACGCCGGACTGCACCAGCAGCCGATTCGCGCAGACGCAAGTTTGGCCGGTGTTGCGATATTTGCTGGCGATGGCTCCGGCCACTGCCGCATCCAAGTCGGCGTCATCGAACACGATAAAAGGCGCATTGCCGCCGAGTTCCAGCGACAGCTTCTTTACCGTCCCCGCGCATTGCGCCATCAGCTTCTTGCCGATCTCCGTGGACCCGGTGAAGGTCAGCTTGCGTACGGTCGGATTCGAGGTCATTTCACCGCCGATCGCGGCAGCAGAGCCGGTCAGGACGTTGAATACGCCCGCAGGTATGCCGGCCCGCTGTCCAAGCTCCGCCAAAGCCAAGGCAGACAGCGGCGTTTGGCTCGCCGGCTTCAAGACCATCGTACAGCCGGCCGCCAATGCGGGACCCGCCTTGCGCGTGATCATCGCCGCCGGGAAATTCCAGGGTGTAATGGCTGCAACCACGCCCACCGGTTGCCGCAGCACCATGATGCGTTTGTCGGCTTGGTGTCCGGGAATGATGTCGCCGTACAAGCGCTTCGCCTCTTCGGCGAACCATTCGATGAAGGAAGCCGCGTAGCTTATCTCGCCCCGCGACTCTGCCAGGGGTTTTCCCTGCTCCGCCGTCATGAGTGTCGCCAGATCGGATTGATGCTCGAGCATCAAATCGAACCACCGCCGCAGCACCTGGGCGCGTTCCTTGGCGGTGCGCGACGCCCACGCAGGCAGTGCGGCCGCAGCAGCGGCAATCGCGCGGCGAGTCTCTGCGGCGCCGGCATTCGGGACCGTGCCGAGCGCCGCGCCGCTGGCAGGATTGTTGACGGCAATGGTGCCGGCGCCGTCGGCCGCACACCAGGCTCCATCAATGAAACACTGCTGCTTCAGCAGCGAAGGGTCTTTGAGCTGCATGAAATCCGTCAGCCCACGTGCTTGTGAAAGAACTCCAGACTGCGTTGCAAGGCTAATTTGGCGCTCTCAGGTTCGTGGCTGGCTCGATCCGTGCAATTGAAGCCATGATCCGCCGGATAAATGTGGAAAATTCCGGCGGGGACATCGGTCCGAATCTTGTCGACAGCCGATTTCGGAATATGCGAATCCTTTTCGCCGAAGTGAAACATGATGGGGCAGCGGGGTTTCTCGGCGGTGTAGTTGTTGATGCCGCCGCCGTAGTAGGCGACGGTAGCCGCCACATGGAGCCGCGCCGACGCCAGATACGCCATGGTTCCGCCCCAGCAATAGCCGACTACGCCGACCTTGCCGTCAGAGCTCACGCGATCGATGGCGGCCTGAACGTCGAGCATGACGTTCTCGTTTGTCAGGCGCTGCACATAGCTGAAGCCTTTTGCCATGTCGGTGTACGGGACATCGACCTTGCGTTCGACGCGGTCGAACAAGGCGGGCGCGATGGCCGTGAAACCCGCTGCCGCATATTGATCGGTCACCGCGCGAATATGGCGCGTGACGCCGAAGATTTCCTGAATAACCACGATGCCGCCGCGCGATTTACCGGCGGCATCCGCCATGTAAGCATCCAAGCGATGTCCGTCGCTGGCGGTCAACTCAACATTTTGTCCCATGTCGTTTCCTCCGCAAAAAAATATAAATAGCCGCCGGCGTCAGCGCTCCACGATGGCCGTGACGCCCATGCCGCCGGCGGTACAAATGGAAATAAGTCCGCGCTTGGCCTTGCTCTCATCGAGAATTTTCGCCAACGTCGCAACGATGCGCGTACCGGTTGCCGCGAACGGGTGTCCAATGGCAAGGCTACCGCCTTTTACGTTGAGTTTCGAGCGATCGACGCCGCCGAGCACGGCCGGAAGGCGCAGCTTGTCTCGACAAAATGCCGGGTCTTCCCACGCCTTCAGCGTGCACAAGACCTGTCCGGCAAACGCCTCGTGAATTTCATAAAAATCGAAATCCTGCAGCGTCAGCCTGGCGTCATTCAGCATTCTTGGAACCGCGTAAGCAGGCGCCATCAACAACCCTTCTTTCTTCTCGATATAGTCGACCGCCGCCACTTTGCCGTAGCTCAAGTACGCGAGCACCGGAAGGTTGCGCTCGCGAGCCCACGCTTCGGATGCGAGCAGCACCGCCGACGCACCGTCCGTCATGGGCGTGGAATTTCCAGCGGTGAGGGTTCCGGCGCCCGAGAAATCGAAGGACGGCTTGAGCGTGCTCAACCGTTCCAGTGAAGTGTCGCTGCGGATATTGTTGTCTTGCGTCAGTCCCAGATATTCGCGCACCAAATCCTTGTAGAAGCCGCCTGCGTACGCGGCCGCCGCTTTTTGATGGCTTTCCAGGGCCAATTGATCCTGGTCCGCGCGTGTGATTCCCCAGGTCTTGACCATCAGCTCGGTGCTTTCACCCATCGACAGCCCGGTGCGGGGTTCAGCCACGCCCGGCAACACGGGTCGAAAATTTCTCGGCCGCAATCCGAACCACGGCTTGATGCGCTCGCCGCCGGTCCTGCCGCGATAGCTGCGCAGCAGCAGCTGTTGAAAGCTCTTGGGAAATACCACCGGCGGATCGCTGACGGTATCGACGCCGCCGGCAATGGCGCAATCGATCTGGCCCAAGGCAATCTTGTTGCCGAGCAGGATGGCTGCTTCCAATCCAGTTCCGCAGGCACGCTGCAGATCCACCCCCGGCGTCTCGAACGCAAGGCCGCATCCCAGCACCGACTCGCGGGTCAGGTTCCACTGACTCGAGTGTTTCATCACCGCGCCGGCCGCAACATCGTCGATTCGTTGGCCTTGAAGCCCGAAACGCTCGACGACCCCGCGCAACGCCGCCGTCAGCATGTCTTGATTTCCCACTTCCGCGTAAGCGCCGTTGCCGCGGGCAAACGGAATACGCACACCCCCAATGATCGCGACGCGTCGCGGACTTGCTCCGACCAACATATTGCTGCCTCCGAAGACGTAAGCGACGAATTATGAACCTACCCGCCAGCATATAATCGAGTCATGGCGGGATTTTCTCAAAGGCTGACTATCGGACTGGCTTTTTTGGCGCTCGGCGGCTGCGGATCGGCGCAGCCCCCGAAGGGCATGCCGGCGCCCGAAAATTCGCCGGGCGCCCAGGAGCAGCTAAGCCGCTTGGTGGACCGCTACTGGGACGAGCATATCCAGGCAGCCAGCGTCATTTCCCCGCAGGTACTGGCCGACTCCCTGGCGGTTGAGCGCCGCTATTTGAGCGAGTTGGCCGGGGTATCTCGACCAGCCTTGGATGTAAATTCGCGCCTGACCTACGACATATTCAAACGACGCCGCGAGACTCTGGTCGAGGGTTTTACCTATCCGAGTGAACTCATGCCGCTCGACTCGTTCGGCGGCGTGTTGCAATCATTCGAAATTTTGAGCGCTGATTCAAGCCAGCGTCCCTGGTCGGTCGCCGAGTACGAAAATTGGTTGAAGCGCCTCGGCGAGTACGTTGCCTGGACGCAGCAAGCGATCCTGAATATGCGCGAGGGCCTGCGGCGCGGCTATGTTTCCCCCCGGCTGGTGATTGCGCACAGCATCGAGTTGCTCGAGCGCTCTGCCGAGGACACTCCCGCCAACGCCTTCCGAGCACCGCTGCGCTCGCTGCCTGCCTCGATCGGTGAGTCCGACCGGGCGCGGCTGAAAAACCAAATCACCGCTGCGGTCGACGCTCAATTGCTGCCGGCCAACCTGGCGCTGCGTGACTTTTTGCAACATGATTATTTGGCGCGCGGCAGATCCAGCGTTGCCCTCACCGATTTGCCGCTGGGAGATAAGTGGTACGCCTTTAGAATCAAGCGAGCCACCGACTCGCCGCTGACGGCCGCCGAGATCCACGCCATCGGAGTCACGGAGGTCGAGCGTCTGAAAGCGCATTGGCCTCCGGCACACGAGACTTTCCCGGGAACGGCGCTGAGCGCCGCTGATTTGTTGGGCGCCTACCAGGCATTGATTCCTCAGGTCGCTGCGGCAATGTTGCCGGTGTTCGCCGAGCCGCCGAGCACGCCTCTCGAGGTGCGCGGCACGCTGTGGCTGGCGGACCCACTGCGCGCGCTGCAGTACATCCCGGAGGGGTTGCTCGGGAAACCCGCTGCCGTTCTTTACGTGAACATTGGCGCGCCGATGTTGCATGCGGCGTCCACGACGCACCTGTCCGTCGCGAACTTTTTGCAGGAAGCATTGCCGGGACACCATCTGCAGTCGATCTTGGCGCACGAGCGGCTCGATTTACCGCGGTTTCGCCGGATGGAACAGGACGCGGGTTTCGTGCAAGGGTGGGACCTGTATGCGCTGTCGCTCGGAGAGCAACTGGGCCTGTTGACGGACGATGCCGCCAAAACCGAAGCCCTGATGCAGCAGCTGCGCTGCGCGGTCGGGCTGGTGGTCGACACCGGGCTGCATGCGCAGGGATGGACGCCCAAGCAAGCGCTTGCCTATGTGCACTCGGAATTGGCGATCGACGATGCCGGCGCGCAATCACTGCTGGATTGGTATGTGGCGAACCCGGCAGATGCGTTAGCCTGCAAGATGGGTGAGCTTAAGATTGCGGCGCTCCGCACCAAAGCGCAGCAGGTCCTGGGCAGCCGCTTTGACATTCGGGCTTTTCATGCTGAAATTTTGAAGGACGGCGCGATGCCGCTCGATATCCTGGAAGCGAAGATGAAAATCTGGATGGAAGCCGCGCGATGAAGCATTTCCAGAAAATCAACCGCCAGGCGGCAAACTCAAATGAACAGGTAGCGTTTGCCGGAGTCACACTATCCAGTGCGTCATTCAATTCTCGTGGTTTTGATGTTGATCGCTCCCGCGGCTTGGCCGGAGAGCCTGGCGCGGGAGGCAATGCAGACCGGGGACATCGAGGTGTCCGTGGTTCTGGATGCCGCCGAGCAAAGCGGCAATGCTCGCGCTACGGTGCGAATTCACGCGCGACGCGAGGTCGTGTGGTCCTTGATCACCAGCTGCCCGGAGTCGGTAAGCTTGGTGCCGGGCCTGGAAATCTGCCAGGTGCTGGAAACTGCGCCGGATCATTCGTGGCAACGCATCCACCATGT
>JAXDQN010000438.1:0-7547 GCA_034667865.1 Gammaproteobacteria bacterium | reverse complement strand
TCACCATCTGCGCGCCCATGTTCTCGAACTTATCCTTCAGCTCGATCTCTTTCGCGACCGAGACGCCGTCCTTGGTGACGGTGGGGGCGCCGAAGCTCTTGTCGAGCACTGCGTTGCGACCCTTGGGGCCCAGCGTTACCTTGACGGCATTCGCCAGAATATTAACGCCCTTGAACATGCGTGCCCGAGCGTCGTCGCTGAAGCGTACGTCTTTAGCTGCCATTTGCTGATACCTCTAATTAAATTGATTTAGCGGGAAGTAAATTGGAATTGAGCGAAAGGCTACTTGCCTTCGACCACGGCCATGACGTCTTCTTCACGCATGACGACCAGCTCATCTCCATCCATCTTCACTTCGGTACCGCTGTACTTACCGAAAAGGATCTTGTCGCCGACCTTGAGGTCCAGCGGGCGAATCTCGCCGTTCTCCAAAATCTTGCCCTTGCCGACGGCCACGACTTTTCCGAAGATAGGCTTCTCAGTCGCAGTGTCCGGAATAACGATTCCACCTGGGGACTTACGCTCTTCTTCTTCTCGTTTCACGATCACGCGGTCATGAAGGGGACGAATCTTCATAAGACAAGACTCCTAGCAGTTGTTGATTAATAACGAGCAGAGGTTGTTAGCACTCTCCCCTCGAGGCTGCTAATGATAGCGGCAGATTCTTGCGATTCAAGGGCCAATAGAGCTATTTGTTTGCTGCGATGCAGCATGAATGACTCGGTTAGAGTACCGTCCATGAAAAACGCCGTTCTTGCCCTTCTCCTCGCCAGCATCGGCCTCGCCGGCATCGCCAGCGCCAAGCCCTGGTGGATGCGCGGCTCAGAAGCCACCGAAACCGATTTTTTGCCGCCGAATGTCGCGTTTCGTGCCGCCGCCCGCATCGATGGCACCAACGTCAAAGTGCGTTGGGTCGTCGCCGATGGCTATTACTTGTACAAACACAAGATTGAAATCGTCGCCGAGAGTCCGGACCTGACCGTCGGCGCCCCTGACTTGCCGGCCGGCAGCATGAAAACCGACCAATTCATGGGCACGCAGGAAATCTACACCCAGCAGGTCGAGGCCACGGCGCCCTATACCCGCAGCGACGCGGGCGCTCATCCCATGCAAATCAAAGTGACCTACCAAGGCTGCGCCGAAGCCGGACTGTGCTATCCCCCGATTACCCGGGTGTTGTTCCCCGGCATCCCGGCCACGCAAGTAGCGGCGCCCTCGACACCCTACCGTTGGGAACGCATTGCCATGATCGGCGGTGTGTTGGCGTTTTTTCTGGCCGGATTGGTGCTGCGCCGGGGACGCAAGCTCGACCTGCCCGCGACATGACCTCGTCTGGGCCACGCATCCTGCTGGGCGCGCTGCTGCTCCTGGTCGGAGTTTGGGGCGGATTTCGGCTCCATTCGTCTAGAGACGCCACATCGGCTCACGTCGCCGTGCCCGCCGGCCAGGCTAGCCCACCCATTCCCAGCGATTTGCCGGCCGAAGCCCCTCTGCAGGGGAGCCCCATCCCGGAACAGCTGCCGGCATTTTCCATCAACAATCTGCAGGGCAAGCCGACCACCAATACCGCCTGGCCCGGAAAATCCTTGATCGTCAATTTTTGGGCCACTTGGTGCGCGCCCTGCCAAAGAGAAGTGCCCCTGCTCAAGGCATTGAGCACTGAGTGGGCGGCCCGAAACGTCGAAGTGGTGGGCATAGCCGTCGATCACCCCGACAAGGTCCAAGGTTTCGCCCAGCAATTCAAAATCCCCTATCCCCTGTTGGTAGGTGAACAGGACGCGCTCGACCTCGCCGCCAAGCTGGGTTTGAGCACGCCGGTATTCCCTTTCACCGTATTTACCGACCGGCGTGGCCAGGTCGTCGCCCTGTTTGTCGGCGAGTTGCACCGGGCACAAGCCGACCTCATTCTGTCGGTGCTAGAGAACGTGAACCAAGATAAAGTGCAGCTGCCCGAGGCCAGACGTCTCATTGCCGACGGTTTGGAGAAGTTGGGCGAAAAACTCTCCGGTTAGACCTCATCCGGCGACGTTCGACGCCGAAGCTTGCCTATTCAGCACCAATTCTGGTTATTATCGCGGACCTTTATAACGCGATACCGCTGGAATTGACTCCGGATGGCCCGAATTCTATTGCTTAACGGCCCGAATCTGAATTTGCTCGGTACGCGCGAGCCGAACGTCTATGGCACCGCCACGCTCAAAGACCTCGAGAACCGCGCGCAAGATGTCGCCCGCTCACTCGGACATGAACTGACCGCGGCCCAAAGCAACGCCGAACACGAGTTGATCGATAAGATTCACGCCGCCAAGCGTGACCACGTTGCCTTCATCGTCATCAATCCGGGCAGCTTTACCCATACCAGCGTCGCTCTGCGCGACGCCTTTCTCGCGGTCAGCATTCCGTTCATCGAAGTTCACCTGAGCAACATTTTCGCTCGCGAAGAATTTCGGCATCACTCTTATTTCTCCGACATTGCGGTCGGTTGCATTTTCGGACTGGGCCCGATCGGCTATGAGCTGGCGCTCCAAGCCGCGCACGCGCGCCTGTCCAAGACTTAACAACACAGATTTTTTTTAAGGGGTTAGCGGATGGATATTCGCAAGGTTAAGAAGCTGATCGAGCTGCTGGAGGAGTCCGGCATCTCTGAACTGGAGATTTCCGAGGGGGAGGAATCGGTGCGCATCAGTCGGCACCCACGGATGCAGATGCAAGCCCCGGCAATGGCCATGGCCGCGCCTCAGCTGCAAGCCGTGCAAAGTGCGGCCGCATTGCCCGCAACGTCCGCAGGAGAGCATGCTCCACGTAAGGACGACTACACAGTCACCTCGCCCATGGTCGGCACCTACTATTCGGCGGCGTCCCCCGGCGCCAAGTCCTTCGTAGAGATCGGCAGCGAAATCAAGGTCGGTCAGATCCTCTGCATCATCGAAGCAATGAAGATGATGAATCAAATCGAGTCCGACAAGGCAGGCCGTGTGACGGCGATATTGGCCAAGAATGGCGAGCCGGTTGAGTTCGGCCAACCGCTGTTCATCGTCGAATAGCTGCGATGCTCGAAAAAGTCGTCATCGCTAATCGCGGCGAGATCGCTCTACGCATTTTGCGTGCCTGCCGCGAGCTCGGCATCAAAACTGTCGCAGTTCATTCCACCGCCGATTTCAACACCAAGCATGTGCTGCTCGCGGACGAGACGGTTTGCATCGGGCCGCCGCAATCTGCCCTCTCTTATCTCAACATGCCGGCCATCATCAGCGCGGCGGAAGTCACCGATTCGGTCGCCATCCACCCCGGTTACGGCTTCTTATCGGAGAACGCGGACTTCGCCGAACGGGTGGAGAAAAGCGGCTTCATTTTTGTAGGACCGCGCGCCGAGACCATACGTCTGATGGGCGACAAGGTTTCCGCCATCAGGCAAATGAAGAACTCGGGTGTGCCCTGCGTGCCGGGCTCTGACGGGCCCTTGGGCAATGATGCCGATGAGAATTTCCGGATCGCCAAAGACATCGGCTATCCCATCATCATCAAGGCCTCGGGCGGCGGCGGCGGCCGCGGCATGCGCGTGGTGCACACCGACGCCTCGCTGCTCAATGCCATCAGCGTGACCCAATCCGAAGCGTTGGCCGCCTTCGGGAATGCCCAGGTCTACATGGAGAAATTCCTAGAGAAGCCGCGGCACATCGAGTTCCAGGTGCTGGCGGACAACTACGGCAATGTGGTGCATCTGGGAGAGCGCGACTGCTCAATGCAACGCCGCCATCAGAAAGTCATTGAAGAGGCGCCGGCTCCCGGACTCACGGCGAAGCAGCGCAAAACCATGGGCGACCGGTGCGCCAAGGCCTGTCGCGAGGTGGGCTATCGCAACGCCGGTACCTTGGAGTTTCTCTATCAGGACAACGAGTTCTACTTCATCGAGATGAACACTCGCGTGCAGGTGGAGCACCCTGTAACCGAGTTGGTCACCGGCATCGACATCGTCAAGGCGCAACTGCTGATTGCCGCCGGCGAACCATTGCCTTACGCCCAAAACGACATTCAGATTCGCGGACACGCCGTGGAATGCCGCATCAATGCCGAGGACCCGAAGAACTTCACGCCCTCGCCCGGACCGATCCGACTCTGGCATTCGCCGGGCGGCCCCGGCATTCGCGTCGATAGCCATGTGTACACCGGCTACAACGTGCCGCCGTTCTATGACTCGATGATTGGCAAAGTCATCGCCTATGGCGACAGCCGCGACACCGCCATCGCCCGCATGCGCAATGCACTGGCGGAAATGGTGGTCGAAGGCATCAAAACGAATATCCCGCTGCATCAGGAGATATTCAATCACTCCGCCTTCAAGCAGGGCGGCACCGACATTCACTACCTAGAGCGGCGCCTGGGTCTGAAGTGACATCGTCAGGATGTTGCATTGATGACTTTCTATGAAATTGAGTTCCCGCTGGCCGCCTTGGAGTCCGACGCCGTCGAAACGGCCTTGATGGAGGCCGGCGCGAGTTCCATCACCTTCGTGGATCGCGCCGATGAGCCCATACTGGAACCGAAGCCGGGCGAAATCCGCCTGTGGAGCGACACGCTGGTGCGCGCTCTTTTCCAGGAGTCCGCGGATTCGACCCGCGATGCCTTGAAAAACCTGATGCAGTTGTCGGGTTCCTTAGGAAAGCATGTGACCGAGACAGCGCGGGTTCGTGCGGTCGAGGACCAAGCCTGGGAGCGCGTTTGGCTCAAGGATTGGCACTCGATGCGCTTTGGCCGCCGCCTCTGGGTAGTGCCCAGCTCCGGCGAGCTGCCGCAGGACCCCGACGCCGTGGTGGTGCGTCTCGATCCGGGACTGGCGTTCGGCACCGGCACACATCCAACCACCGCGCTTTGCCTGCAAATTTTGGACTCTCTGCCGGTACAGGGCCGCAGCGTCATCGACTACGGCTGCGGCTCGGGCATCCTGGGAATCGCAGCGATAAAATTGGGCGCCTCCACGGTGGTCGCTGTGGACATCGACGAACAGGCTCTGCTCGCAACCCGCGACAATGCCGTTCGAAACCAAGTATCCGACCGGGTCCGCGTACAAAACATCCAGCCGCCCTTGAAACCGGCTTACTGCGTCATGGCCAATATTCTCGCCGGGCCGCTGGTGGAGTTGGCGCCGCTGTTGACCGCCGCCTGCGCGCCGGGCGGCTACTTGCTGCTCTCCGGGCTGCTGAAGCAACAGGCCTATGAGGTAAAGGCCGCCTATAGCGCCGGTTTTGATATGGTGCAGGTAACAGAAAGGGATGATTGGTGCTGCATTTACGCGCGGAGAACTTCCTAGCGTGTTCACGCAATGTTCCAAATGCGAGACCGTGTTCAAGCTGTCTGCCGAAGTACTGCGCGCGGCCAGCGGTCAAGTGCGTTGCGGCAACTGCGGCGAGGTGTTCAACGCGCTCGCGCGTCTGGCCGAGGATGCCAATGCCTTTGCGATTGACGAGTCACCGTATGATTTAGAGTCGCGCGCCGACAGCATTCTGCGCGCGCCGGCGCCACCCAATCCGGCGCCAGAGCCGGATCCCGCCGAAGACTTCGGGCCGCCGGGCGTGGAAATCGCCCGCCTGCAGATTCTCGATTGGAACGAGTCCGACACGGTTGAACCCAGCACCGAGGACCTCGCGCCCGAGGATGACGAAACTTCGTCCGACCCCTCGATGGAATTCACCTTGCCGCCGGGCGAGCTAGACCGAATTTTTGTTGAGTCGAAAAAGAAGCAAGCAGCCAAGGCGCCGCCTGAAGAGTCCGAAGAATTCGAGGTGGACATCGCGCCGGTTGCCATCCAGGTAAAGCCGGTGGCGGCCCCGCCGCTGCCGGCCGCTGCGCCCGCGCCGATGCCCGAGCCGACGCCCGCGCCCGAGGAGCTGCCGCAGCATCCGGAGGCTGTCACAGCGAGCACTGCCTTCGATGTTCCCGATGCAGTGCGTTTTGAAATTTTGTCGGGCATGGAATATGCACAGCCACTGCACGAACTGGCGCAGCCCGCTGACACACCCGGCCTCAAGCGCTGGCTGGCGGCAGCCGTGGTGTTTGCACTGTTGCTCGCTTTCCAAGTCGTGCACCACAATCGCGAGTACTTGGCGGCGCACGGTCCCTTCGCTGGCCTCCTGCGCGCCCTATATGCGGGAGCCGGCGCACCAGTGCCCTCCTCCGCCACCCTTTCCGCGTACCAACTACGGCAATGGGGCGTATCCGGAGACCCTGCGGCCGATGGCACCCTGCGCGTGCGCGCCAGCATATTGAATGCCGCCGCACAACTCGAAGCATTTCCCCTGCTGCGCGTGACGCTCGCGAATCGTTTCGGCACCAGCATCGGGGCGCGCGATTTTGAAGCCAGCGAGTATCTGGGCAAGCCGACGGCGCGCTACATGAACCCCGGCGAACAAGTGGATGCGACCATGGATATCCTGGATCCGGGCAAGAACGCGGAAGGATTTGAGATCGACGTTTGCCTACGCGGTGCCGATCGAAAAATCTCATGTGCCAACGACGCGGCGCCGGCGCAGACTAAACGATGAGCGTGAAGATCGGACCCTACACGCTGCCATCCAACGTGCTGCTTGCGCCCATGGCGGGCGTCACCGACCGCCCATTTCGAATTCTGTGCCGACGCTTTGGCGCCGGCCTTGCTGCCTCTGAAATGTTGAGCGCAGACGTGCGGCTGTGGGATACGCCGAAATCGCGCCGCAGAATGGACCACGAAGGCGAGCCCAGCCCCCGTGTGGTGCAGATTGCAGGATTCGATCCGGCGATGATGGCCGAAGCCGCGCAACGCAATGTCGACGCGGGCGCGCAAATAATTGACATCAACATGGGCTGTCCCGCCAAGAAAGTCTGCAATCGCTTGGCCGGCTCAGCCTTGCTTCAAGACGAAGCGCTGGTTGCGCGAATTTTGCACAGCGTGGTGGCGGCGGTACCGGTGCCCGTGACCTTGAAGACGCGCACCGGGTGGGACCCGCACCACAAGAACGGACTCAACATTGCGAAGATCGCGCAAGACGCTGGAATACAAGCGCTTGCCATTCACGGCCGCACGCGCACTGACATGTATCAGGGTTGCGCCGAGCATGAAACGGTCGCGATAATTAAAGCGAACCTGCAAATTCCGGTCTTTGCGAACGGCGACATCGACTCTCCACAGCGTGCAAAACAAATTCTCCTCGACACCGGATGCGACGGCATCATGATCGGCCGCGCCGCGCAAGGCCGGCCATGGATCTTTGACGAAGTCAATTTTTTCCTCTCGAGCGGAGAATTACGCGCAGAGCTGGCACTGGAAAATGTCCGTGATATTATGCGCGCCCACCTCGAAGACCTGTACGCGTTCTACGGCGATGCGACCGGTGTTCGAGTGGCACGTAAACACTTGAGCTGGTATTTCCGGCAGCACCCAGGGCAGGAGGCTTTGCGGAATCGTCTCGTACAAATCGAGACTCCACGCGAACAACTGTCGACGCTTCTGGAACACTACGACACGAGTGTCGATCGCGCTGCATAAGACGGGGGATGAACGGTAGGTCATGGTC
>JAXDQN010000437.1:0-6145 GCA_034667865.1 Gammaproteobacteria bacterium | reverse complement strand
AGAACGGGTTGGCCCAATGAAAGCCGGGCTTGCTCACCGTGCCTTTGTAGGCGCCGAACAAAATGAGCACGCGGGCTTGATTCGGCTGCAGCGTGAAAAACCCGATCAGCATCAAGAATGCCGCGGCGATGCAGAAGGCCCCGAGCCAGGGTGCGGCGATGCCGACGCTGTTTTGAAATCCGATCAACAATCCGCCGCCGACCAGCAGTGCAAAGTCGAAGGCGAGCATGGGCCAACCGCTGGCGGCATCAACCATGCGCTCGGCGGTCGGCGATTGGACAAGTTGGGCAGGCATTGGAGTCCTCCGGGTTATTGATATTGTAGTGATATCATATTGAAATCATCGGTGGTGTCAAGTTCAGGCGGAAAATCGACGCTGCAGCGCAGCGTCAGACAAGCGTGTAGTGTTGCGAATCAACGTGCGACAAGGTGGTCCATGCAGCGTGAACAGATAGTTTTTGTCGGCACCAGCGATCTGTCGGGTCATTTCCGCGGCAAGAGTTTTCCGGCGGCGGATCTTGCCTCACGGCTGGAACGCGGCGTCGGGCTGGCGCCTACCAATATTTTCCTGTCGGCCTTTGGGCCGAATCAGATGACGACCTTCGGTACTCAGGGCGAGGTGTTCCTGATGCCGGATTCCTCGACGCGCGTGTTCCTGCCGTTCGAGGCCGGCGCCGCCGAATATTTCTTCGTGGCGGACATCAAGACGCTGGAAGGCGCGCCCTGGGATTTTTGTCCGCGGCACGTGCTGCGGCGGGCGCTGGAACGCATGCAAGCCGAAACGGGTTTTAGCCTGCTGGCGAGTTTCGAACAGGAGTTCACCTATAGCGGAGCCGGCCCGCTGCCGCAGCCTTATGAATTGGACGCCTATCGGCGTCAGGGTGTGTTCGGCGAAACTTTGTTGGCGGCCATGCGCCAGGTCGGCATCATTCCGGATTCCTTCCTGGCCGAATTTGGGGCTCGACAATACGAGGTCACCTCGGCGCCTGCCTTGGGCTTGCGCGCGGCCGACAATGCGGTGATCACGCGCGAGTTGGCACAGGCGGTGGCTTATCGACTGGGACAGCGCGTGAGTTTCACGCCCTTGCCGGATCCGGATGGCGCCAGCAGCGGCACGCATATCCACTTCAGCTTTCTCGATGCCGAGAATCGCCCGGTGCTTTATGACGAGCATCGACCGTGGACCTTGTCGCTGCTCGGCGATCAGTTCATCGCCGGCATTCTGCATCACCTGCCGGCGCTGTGTGCCGTTACGGCGCCGTCGGTGCCCTCGTATTACAGATTGCGTCCCAATCGATGGGCGCCGACCAAAGCCGATGTCGGCCGTCTCGACCGCGGCACAGCAGTGCGCATTTGCGCTGCGGGGGGAGGCGAGCTCGCGCAGCGCGCGGCGCAATTCAATGTGGAGTTCCGCGTGGCTGACGCCACCGCCAGCCCGTACCTGGCGCTGGCCATGGTGGTGCAGGCCGGCCTCGACGGCATCCGCCATCAATGGGAAATCGAGAGCATGGACTCGCGCGCGCTGCCCAGTCACTTAGGACAGGCGCTGGATTTGCTGGAAGCCTCCGAGTCCGCGGCGGAGTGGTTGGGTCCGGACTTGTTGTCCGCCTATCTGCAGTTCAAGCGCGCGGAGATCAAGGGCTTGGATGATTTGAACGAAACCGAGATTTGTCGACGTTATGCTGAAGTCTATTGAGCGGTTGTTGGGGGCCGATGAACCACTCGCCTACATTGAATTTCGCCCGCAGGGCGGCTCCAATTTCGTCATCGTGGTGGACCATGCGAGCGCGCGCATTCCGCGACGCTTGCAGGATCTGGGACTGCCGGCCGGCGAGCTTGCGCGGCATATCGCCTGGGACATCGGTGCTCTGGCCGTGGCCAAGCGCGTGTCGGAGGCTTTGGATGCGCCGCTGATTGCGCAGAATTATTCTCGATTGGTGATCGATTGCAATCGCGATCCGAAGGTGGCGGCCTCGATTCCGCGGATCAGCGAGTCGAGCAAGATTCCCGGCAATGCAGACCTGAGTGCGGCAGACATCGAAGCGCGGCGCTTGGAAATCTTCGAGCCTTACCATGCGCGGATTCGTTCACTGCTGGATGCGCGCGCGGCGGCGCGGCGGCCGACGATTCTGGTGGCTCAGCACAGCATGACCGATTCGTACCATGGCGTGCGGCGCGAGATGCACGCAGCGATTTTGTACAATCGCGACCGCCGCTTTGCCGGCTTGATGCTGGATGCGCTGCGCCGGGATCCGGCGCTCGTCATCGCCGATAATCAGCCGTACTTCGTCAGCGACGAGACCGATTTCACCATACCGCGCCATGGCGAGGCGCGTGGGCTGCTGCACGTCGAGATCGAACTGCGGCAGGATCTGGTGGGCGATGAGGCGGGACAGACCGCATGGGCGGCGCGCCTCATCCAGGCGCTGCAGGACTGCGAGAAACAGTTTTTAGGATGACGCGAATCGGAATTACGTGATGAATCAATCGTTGAGCCGCAATGTGCCGATCGAACCAAAGCACACGACGCTGCTGTTCGTCGACGTGCAGAACTATAACTGTACTTGGGAAGGCGGTGAGTACGTTCAGTTGAGCGCGGCGGAAAAGGCCAGCCGCTACGGTTATTTCTTCAGCACCTTGAAGGAGCGGGGATTGCCCAACATGGTAAAGCTGCAACAGGCCTGTCGGCGTGCGGGCATCGAAGTGGCCTACACGGTGATCGAGAGCATGACGGCCGATGGCCGCGATCGTTCGCTGGACTACAAGATATCGGGCTTCAATGTGCCCAAGGGATCGAAGGACGCGAGGATGGTTGATGAGCTTGCGCCGCGCGACGATGAGATGTTGTTCCCGAAAACTTCTTCCTCAGTGTTCATTTCCACCAACATCGACTATGTGTTGCGCAACTTGGGCACCCGCTACCTGATCATCGCCGGCTGTTTGACCGATCAATGCGTGGATTCAACGGTGCGTGATGCCTGCGATTTGGGTTACCTGGTGACGGTGCCGACGGATGCCTGCGTGACGCTGTCGGCGCAACGGCATGAATGGTCGTTGCGCAACAACGCCGGCTATTGCCGGCAATGCACGACGGCGGACCTGCTGGCGGAGATTGCGCACCTGGCTCGGGCCTAGTGCGGGGTTAGTTGATCGCTTCGTTGCATGATCCAATCAGGCGGATCCGGTTGGCCGAGCGGTTGGATGGTTTTGCCCAGCCCGATTGCCCAGCGGCGCAGCCACGACCAACCGTAAGTGCCGGCGTATCCATCGGGCGAAGCGTAGGCGGGATCACTCAGTGCCGTCTCAAAAGGGATGAATTGATAGCCGCGTTGTTCGAGCCGCGTGAGCATGGCGTCGAGCGTATCCGCGTTCAGTTGGCTGGCGTGGATGAGAAAAACCTGATCGATTTGCCGGCCGAACAGCGATTGGCTCATGGCCTCGAATGCGTCCAGCGCGACGTCGAGATGCGCCTGATAGGTAACGCGGACGCGGCGCGCTTCCGCAAGCTTGCCGTGCTGCAAGTCCTCGACATAAACCCGGGCGAACACAAAGTCGTCGTGTTCCATGGTCATCGGCGCAATTTGGTAGCCATGCTCGCGGAGAAACGCGAAGAATTGATCGCGCATCGCGATGTTTGGGCCGGTTTGATCGAAGGGATAGCGGTAGTACTGGGGCTTCTTGCCGTGCTCCGCAAGCAGCTGACGGGTGACCACTTCTCCTTTGATGACCGCCTCTTGGTAGGTTTCGAGGGGTGTGGTCTGAAACGGCAAATGGCCGAAACCGTGATTGCCTAAGTCCATGCCGGCATCGAGCCAACTCCGCAGTATTCCGATGCGCGCATCGACCTGGTCGCGCACGAACAGCTTGTCTTCGTTGACGAAGCCGGTGGCGACGACATGATGCTTGCGCAAGGCGGCAAGAAAGCGCCGGGTGTTTGCCTGCGCGGCGGCTATGCTCAATCCTTCGCTGACAACGGGAAGGTCATCGACAGTGATGGCGACGCGATTGGCGTGCGCCGGCATCGCGATGGTTGCGGCAAGCCCTAAGGCCAGCATCAGCGTAACAGCCATACGTGCGGCGAGCGTCATAACTGATTGTAATGAGAATGAAGCGAATCTGCAGATAGACGCGACATTTAACTCTTGATCGGCAGCAATTAGAATTGGACTATGAAGAAAGCACCAGTCTTATTCGTGTCGCATGGCGCTCCAACTTTCGCGGTGCAGCCCGGGTTACTCGGCCCTGCTCTGGTCCGACTGGGTGAACAACTCACTGACGTGCGCGCCGTTGCGGTGGTGTCGGCCCATTGGCAAACGCCCGGCATCCAAGTGATGCGCACGGCGGCACCCGAGACCCTGCATGACTTCGGTGGATTCCCGCCTGAGTTGTATCGACTACAGTACCCCTCTCCCGGCGCGCCCCAGGTTGCCGAGGAGGTGGCCCGAGTGTTGCAAGCTTCCGGCTACGCGGTGAGCTTCGATGACGAGCGCGGCTTGGACCATGGAGTGTGGGTGCCGCTGCGCTATTTGATCGCGAAAGCCAATATTCCGGTCTTGCAGGTATCGCTGCCCTATGACTTAAGCGCGGAGGGAGCAGTGCTACTGGGCAATGCATTGGCGCCATTGCGCGAGCGGGGCGTGATGATCATGGGCTCGGGTAGCCTCACGCATAATTTGTATGAGATCGGCAGCACCGCTGCAGACGATGTGGCCTTTGCACAATCATTTGCGGATTGGGTTCGCCGGCAGGTCGAGCAGCGCGACATCGCGGCGCTGGCGGACTATCGCCGGCGGGCGCCGACGGCGGAACGCGCGCACCCTACGGAAGAACATTTCCTGCCGTTACTGGTGGCCGTCGGTGCCAGCGATGCAGCGGATGCGCTACAGGTGATCGACGGTGGCATGACCTACGGGATCCTGTCGATGGAGTCGTACGCTTTCGGGTGGTCCTTACCCTGATGGGGGTAAGCATTCTCTGACGATGGCAGCGGACATGGCACCATGCCCGCTGTGTCCGATCAAACCCATAGCCGCGTGCGAATTATCTTGTTGCGCCATGGCAGACCACGGTTTGAACACCGTGGCTGGATCGCTTCGCGGCAGATGGCGGCGTGGATCGAACGCTACAACCAGGCCGGTATTGAAGGGGATCCTCCCGTGAATGCCGTCGCCGTGACGCGCCAAGCGGCGTGCGTCGTGGCCAGCACGCTGCCTCGCTCGACGCAGTCAGCTCAATTGTTGGCGATTGGGCGCGAGGTGATTTGCGAGCCGCTGTTCCGCGAAGCGGACATGCCATTCGCGGCGTGGCGCACCCCTGCCTTGCCCTACCGAGTCTGGTGTGCGGTGTTTCGCATCGCCTGGCTGTTTGGATTCAGTGCGCGGGCTGAATCGCGGGCGGATGCCGTGGTGCGCGCTCGGGAGGCAGCGCAGCGGCTGGTTGAGTTGGCGCGTGAGCGTGGACCGGTGCTGCTGGTGGGGCATGGGATCATGAATCGTCTGATTGCTGAGGCATTGCTGGCGCGCGGGGCAGTCGGGCCACGGCGCCTGCGCGGCGGCTACTGGACCTCCGGCGTGTACGAAATCATCAGTTGATCAGGGCTCATTGCCGTCGGTGGGCGGCTTGCTCCGCACCACTAGATACACGATGAAAAACGCGGCGCCGATGGCCATGGGAACCAGGCCCCACCAGGCGTTCTCGCGTCCGCGAATCATCATCACCGCGAAGTAGGCGGCGCCGGTGAAACCCAGGACTAAGGCGCGCCGTAAATTCAAGGTGGCCTCGTCGAGTCGAGTGCCCGACTGGAAAAACTGCGCGGGCAGGGGTGGCAGTTGCAGGCCTTTCTCGAGAGCGGCCATGCGTTCCTTGTGATGCATCTCGAACATATCGCGCTTCTTACGGTAGTCCAGCCACATGATCAGGAAGGCAAATGACAGGCCAAACCCCGTAATGATCACGGGGAGAAAAAAGCCTAACAGAAGTTGCTTTTCTTGCATCGCAGATCCTCGGTAATAGGTGGGCTACGGTGTTGATACCCGGGGCTGGTCACTGCGGTTTCAAAATACAGCAGGGATGAGGGTGAAACCGCTGGGCGGGTGAGCGGGTATAAAGGCGCAACACGGCTACGTTGAAGCTCGATGCCCGATGC